>JBIIYC010000111.1:0-8609 GCA_044347025.1 Bdellovibrionota bacterium | reverse complement strand
ACTCGAGCCGATGTTGTACGCGCCCATCTCGATCACCGCGTACTTGTGGTAGGGCTTCATCGTTTCGCGGATCGTGCGCGTAATTCCCATAACCGTGTTGATGCTCTTCTTGGGCCAGAAGGTAGGGCCGAGGCATTGGCTTACGATGTCACCGAGGGCTGCTTTCGCCCCGGTTTTTCCATAGCTTCCCGTTATGCCGATGACGAACGGGTCGACCTCGCGCAGGATACGCTTTGCATCGTTCACGTATCGCTCTTGGAGTGCTTTCTCAGCAGGCCACAGAAGTGCGTTCGCGAGCATGAGAAAAAGAGGAGGGGTCTGCACCAAGATAACAGAAACGAGGAGCAGTTTCGTGAGAGGAGGGCACTCCGAGTGGCACGTTGAGCACGTAACCCATACCGGTACCGCCACGCAGAGGGCATATCCCACGAATCCAACGGTTGCGATCTTATTCGCCCGTTGAGTCATGTTGAGCTTTATCTTGCCACTAGTTCTCGGGTCCTCTTCGATAAATCGGACGATGCAGGTAAGGGCAAGGGCTCCCACCGTAGCCACAACGAGCGCGAAGGCTCCGGATGGCAGGAGCGTCGCAAGAATCAGACAGCACACCACAACGACTGAGCCGCGCCGGTCGAATGCTTTTTTCTCCCGAATCCATCCCCGAAATCGGCGTGAGCTGTATTCCTCCTGTTGGTAGTACCGAAGGTATGCAAGGAGCCGTCTCCAGCCGAAAAAGAGCATCCCTGCGGCGAAAATAATCATCGAGAGCGTGTTCACGACAAGAGTCCCCGTTTGGAAAAAAATCGTTCGATGTACTGCGCCATGAGGTGCGCCCCAACATCGCTAAAGGGCTCATGTCCCTTATTGGGAAAGACATGAAGCTCTGAGTCCTGGATGAGCGCACGGAACGCATGCGCTAGGTCGAGGGGCGTCGCCGAATCCTTTTCACCCCAGAGGAGTAGCGTTGGAGCTGAGATCCGACGTGCTTGCTCGCTGAGATCCTCATTCACCGTTTTTACCAAGGTCTTTTTAAGGTCCCCCGCGGCCTTGTAGTCCGTAGAGCCGAACCTCGGTGCGAAGTAGTGGGCGAAGATCCGAGTTCCGATTAGCCCATCGATCTTTTTGGCTATTGAAACCGCGAATCGAATTGAACGTACCTTACACTCCTCCATTGCTGGTCGTTTGCGCTTGAGCCCGTGACTCCCGATCAGAACGAGTGCGCGCACGAGGTCGGGGTGCCGACTTGAGAGTTGCACCGACACCCGCCCGCCAAATGAGTGGCCGATCAAAATACACGACGATATCCCGTGCTCAACGAGGCAGTCCTTCACCCGCTCGGCGTATTGCAGTGTATCCCATCCACCCCCGTCGTTAGAGGCTCCATACGGGAGGGGGGAAAATCCAAAACCGGGTAGATCTATCAGGAGGACCTTGCATGAATCGGCGAGGAGTTCACCGAGGGGGCGTAGCGCATCCAGGGAGCGCCCCCAGCCGTGGAGAATGACAACCTGTGGCCCCTGGGAGCCGAGCGCAATCGTATGAAGGTGAGGAAGGTCGGAGTGGGCTGCCGCTACGGACGAATTCATAGCCGGTATACTCGCCGATCGCCCTGCATGTGACAAGGCGGGAGCGGAGCCAATCGGTGGGCGTACACCGTTAAAAAATCTCGCTTTCGGGGCAAGAACATGGCTGGCTGAATCAACGTTCTTGCTGCAATAATGCCGTTATGGATTACGCATCATCGATAGCCGCGCATCGAATTCGGGGGCTCAAGGCTCCGTCGCAGATAGACTACGTGCTCCTGTCGACCGTTCTGTTGCTGATCGGTTTTGGCCTGGTGATGGTTTACTCTACGACAGGCATCGTGTCGCAGGAGAAGATGGGCGAGGCGATGTTCTTTGCCAAGCGTCAAACTCTGTCGGCGATCCTCGGATTGGGGTTGATGATGCTCTGCATGAAGATCCCCCTCGATTTCTTGCGTAAGATCTCCCCATATTTGTTCGGACTCTCGTTGTTCTTATTGGCGCTTCCACTCGTGCCAGGAATTGCAGATCGGGCGGGTGGCGCATCCCGTTGGGTGAAGTTTGGTCCGATCCGGTTCCAGCCGGCGGAGTTTGTTAAGGTCTGCATGGTGGTGTTTATGGCCGGCTTTTTTGCGCGCCATGAGAGTCGGCTCTCCTCGTTTTTTCACGGTATAATCAAGCCCTTCGGCTTAGTCGGAATGGCAGCGGCTCTTCTCCTGATGCAGCCCGACTTCGGCTCCTCCGCGGTTATCATCGTTGTTGTGCTCTCGATGGCGCTTGCCAGTGGTGTGCGGTTGATGCACTTCGGGGTGTGTAGCATCGCTGTCGGGATAGTTTTAGGAACCTTGGTATTTATATCGCCCTACCGCATGATGCGTATTGTGAGCTTCCTCTCTCCGTTTGCGGATGCATCCGGTAAAGGGTATCAGCTCATCCAATCGCTGATCGCCGTTGGAACGGGTCAAGTCTGGGGAGTTGGGCTCGGTGGAAGTCAGCAGAAGCTTTTCTTTCTACCTGCAGCACACACCGATTTTATCTTCGCTGTTATCTCGGAAGAGCTCGGGTTTGTGGGTGGGCTTGCCGTGTTACTGGCATTCCTCGTGGTTATGTGGCGTGGGCTTCTCCTCGCAAAGTCTGTTCGCAACGATACGTTCCTATTCGCACTCGCTGTCGGCCTTACGATGATGATCGTGGCTCCAGCGCTCTTGAATGTTGGCGTGGTGATCGGACTCCTCCCAACGAAGGGAATGGTGTTGCCGCTCGTTGGATATGGTGGATCGAGCCTGATGGCGTGTATGGGCGTGGTCGGGCTCCTGCTTGGCATCAAGCGTGACTCCGAGATCTCAATCACGAATCCCTCGTAAGTAGTTAGGTTCTTGCATGACTGAAGTAGCGTCATCTCACACGACGAATATAGGCGATGCATCCTCGCTTAGTACCGCGAAGCCTCTGCGCGTCCTCGTTGCTGCCTCGGGCACAGGCGGGCATCTGATCCCGGCGATCCACATCGTTCGGGCTCTTCAAGCTCAGAGTCCAGGAGCTGTTGTTGAGTTTATTGGTGCTGGGCGTCCTCTTGAAGAGAAGTTAATCGTTGGTAACGGTTTCCGACGGCACATAGTTTCTTCTGCAGGAGTTAAGCGTCGCGGACCACTGGGGTTGATTCAGTTTGTTGCAAAGCTTCCCGTTGGGATGATGCAGTGTGCTGCCTTGTTTCGGCGCTTTCGACCAGATGTGGTAGTTGGAGTCGGGGGCTACGTTTCAGTTCTTCCCGTGGTTGTTGCAAGGCTCATGGGGATACCGACCTGGATTCATGAGGCTGAGCTTCATCCGGGCTTGGCGAATAAGGTGCTTGGCTATTTTGCCGATAGGGCGTCGACCGCATTTGAGGAGACCCGAGTTCAGGGGCGCGCGCAAACCGTATGCACGGGCCATCCCGTTCGTCCGGAATTGAAGGCGGTGCGTCGGGATGTCGTGCGAGAAGGGGCTCCCAATCGCCTTCTCGTGCTGGGAGGCTCCCAAGGGGCGAGGGGATTGGATGAGGCGGTGACAACATTCGCGGATACGCTTAATGCGCGGGACGTAGAAGTTGTGCATCAGTGTCGCCCGGAGAATGTAGATTTAGTCTTGAATTGCTACCGAGCTGCCAAGGTTCGAGCATCGGTTGTGTCCTTTATTGATGACATGGCCGGAGCATACGAGTGGAGCGATGTAATCATCAGTCGTGCTGGTGCCAGCTCAGTAGCTGAGATCTCGTGCGTCAATCGGCCTGCGATCTTGGTTCCGTATCCGTTCCAGCAAGGAACCCACCAAACAGACAACGCACATGCGCTTGCTCGGTTGCACAAAGCTGTTGTGGTTGAGGAGAATCAACCGGATTTTGGTCGGCGCCTCGCAGAGGCCCTTGAAAAGGTCTTAACGCCTGAGACCTATCGTGCGATGCGAGATGCTCCCGCTGAGCCTCGGGGTCTGGGAGCCGCTGATGCGATCGCCCGCGGAATTCTCGCCATCGCTCGGCCAGGTTGTGCGGGCACTGCACCGGAGTCGACGAGCGCCTGGCAGCTCTAAATCCCCGTATTTCGGAGGGGTTTATATTCGCCTCTTCGCTGTAGGCCTGCACTGCATCCTTCCCCCCTTTGCGGCATCCCAATAGTATCGGGATAGGTTTTTTTAGGGTTAGCGTTATGCAACAGGTTCATCAGGGGCCATCTAGGTCTTCTCCACCATCTACGGAGGTAACCCCATTCGCACGGCCTACCTTGGAACAGTATTCAACCATGATCCGTGAGCAGGCAGGTCTCAAAGATCTTATGGCTCTCAACATCGCCTTTCGCGGGGATCCCGGGGATGACGTCGGTGTTCAGGTGCGGTCCAAGGGAGCCGGGTACGAGTTCGTCGATTCGATAGTCACGGAGAACGATCACATGCGCGGCGCATGGCTGGTGTTTGAGAAACTTCCAGGGGACGCGCTGCGTGCGCGCGCCTTCAAGACCCTAGAGGGTGCCTCGGCTGAATTCAGCATGAAGCTCGCGATGCAGCGACAGGGAGATGTCACCATGCGGGAGTTTCAAACCAAACCTGACGAGCATCGCGGACGACATATCCAGGTGTCGTTTCAGGGAGAGGGACCACAAGGAAAGCTCGGAATGGTGATGGCACCGATCTCAACTGCGTTGGATCAAGCGACTCGCCTCTTTTGGGGGGAGTGAGCAGTGGCGGATGCCCGCAGGGCGTACCTTGGTTGCGTCCGGGTCGTACTCGCTGATCCCAAAGAGGATACGTAGCCGGGATACGTTTCGGTCGTGCGAGAAACTCGTACCGCGGTCTCCTCGAGCAGTAAATTCTTAGCTGGTGCCCAGGCGTATAGTGGTATACTACCGGTTGGGTTCAGATGAAATTTCGCTCGCTCGTCCCTACGATACTTATCAGTTTGATGCTCCTCGGTGCGCCATCCTCGCACGCGCAAGACGTGCGCGCTCGCATCTACGGTGGAGAGTTTGCAACGTTGTATAACGGCCCGGTTGCGCTGATCGTTACTTCGACATTCCTCTGTACAGGTATTTTAGTTGGTTCGCGCGAGGTTCTGACAGCAGCGCATTGCACGGCGGGAGACGAATCAGATTCTGAGTACCAGGTCTTCGTTGGTGGCGGGCAGTATGGAGTGTCGACTCGTTACTACAATGGAGATTACGATCCGAGTGCGGATGATTTCGACGCTGCGCCATACGACCTTGGTATTCTCTTACTCAATAGCGCCGTGACTGGGACTTCACCGATTCCGGTGCTGGTGGGCGATCCGGTAGGGGTGGGTGAATCGACAGTGATATACGGCTACGGAGCTAATGAGTTGTCTGGACTCCCCGATCGCGATCCACGGCAGGAGGGAAAGGTGGGGCAGGCTGTTATTATCAATACCGCAGGGGGACTTCTTACTTCGAATCACCTCACAGCGGGAGCCTCCGTGTGTGGCGGTGATTCTGGCGGGCCGATGATTCAGAGTGTGGGTGGGAGGGCTGTTGTTGTAGGAACCCTCTCGGTTGGTTTGAACACGACGCAGAATGGTTTCTGCTATCTCGCCGGCGATGGGGAGTTCGACTATGTTAATCTTCAGTCGTCGACGTCCCGCTCTTTTCTCGCGAATTTCTCCGGAATTACCTACCTGGCAGCTGACCCTCAACGGCTCCGCTCTGGAACCGGGCAGCTCGTGTCAAAGATAAAGTCTGCCTCACGTGTGGGGCGTAGTAGCGATTTCGTGAAGAGGGTCTCCTCAATACTCGCAAAAGCCAAGGCTTTGCGGGCGTATGCCTCGGGGAGTAAGGCTACAGTTCTTAATCAGGCCATTCGGCAACTCGGGGCTGCGGCAAAAGCACGCTCCCTCGCATCAGGGAAAAGGTCGCTGCGCAAGGCGCTCTCTCTCATGCAGAGTCTCTATGCGATGAGTTAGTGTCCTAGCGGGTTGATAAGTGCCCAATATCTCAACGGAAACCCGGCGACAGGCGCGTAATTGCCCCAGATGACGCCCCCTGCGCTTTGTAGTATACCTTGCCGGTACTTTTGTTCGTACTTTTAGGAAATTACATGTCCTCGCACCTTGCCAGTATCTACCGAACTCACACCTGCGCCGAGTTGCGCACCGCACACGCTGGACAAACGGTTACCCTTTCGGGGTGGATCCTCCGAAAGCGGGATCACGGAGGACTCGTATTCGTCGATCTTCGCGATAATTACGGCCAGACCCAGGTTGTCTTCAACGAGGTCGGCGTTAATGAGGTTCAGAGCGTTCGAGTCGAGTCGGTTATCAAGGTCACTGGCGTTGTGAAGCAGCGCGATCCAGCGATGGTAAACGCAAAGATTGAAACCGGTGAGGTTGAACTCCATTGCACCAGCATCGAGGTCCTCTCATCGGCCGAGGTTCTCCCCTTTATGATCGCCGAGGATGATAAGGCTCCTGAGCCTACACGGCTTACGTACCGATTCCTCGATCTTCGCAGGGATACAGTGCACGAGAATATCCTCCTGCGCTCAAGCGTTATCCGGAAGATCCGTGAATTAATGCACGGTATGGGATTCCATGAGTTTCAGACTCCGATCTTGACGAGCAGCTCGCCGGAGGGCGCGCGAGACTTTCTGGTTCCGTCCCGATTTCATCCAGGGAAATTCTTCGCTCTTCCGCAGGCGCCGCAGCAGTTTAAGCAGCTGCTAATGGTCGCGGGCTTTGACCGGTATTTTCAGATCGCTCCCTGCTTCCGTGATGAGGATCCTCGCGCAGATCGTTCTCCTGGCGAGTTTTACCAGTGCGACATTGAAATGAGCTTCGTGGAGCAGGAGGATGTATTTAAGGTAGGAGAGACTCTTTTATCGACCCTCTTCCAGACGTTTGCAAAGGACACTGTGACGCCAGCTCCGTTTGTACGTTTCACGTACGAAGAGTCGCTGAACATGTTCGGCTCGGATAAGCCGGATCTTCGAAATCCGTTGCGAATCAAGAACGTGTCGGAGGCGTTCGAAGGTACTGAGTTCCAGGTCTTCAAGAATGTTCTTGCGGATAAGGGTGCTATTCACGCAATTGCACTTCCCAAGATTCCAGCACCGCCACGTAAGTACTTTGATGACACCATTGAGTTGTTCAAGAAGTGGAGTGGTCAGGGCGTTGCATACATTATTGTAGAGGCAGAGGGCTGGCGCGGATCTATCGCGAAGTTCTTCAGCGCAGAGGAGCAGGCACGGCTCAACAAGATGCTCAATCTTGAGGCGGGGCAGGTCGTCTTCTTCGGCGCAGGAAAGTCAAAGCAGCTTCTGCCGCACTTGGGTCGACTCCTCGCCAAACTCGCGGATGACTTTAGTCTCCGCTCAGGTGGCTACCACTTCTGCTGGGTATACGACTACCCGATGTACGAGTGGGATGAGGACCTTCGTCAGATCGCATTTAGCCACAACCCCTTCTCAATGCCGCAGGGTGGCATGAAGGCGCTGTGCGAGCAGGATCCGCTTGAGATCAAAGCATTCCAATACGACATCGTCTGTAACGGGTACGAGCTTTCGAGCGGCGCTATCCGTAACCACGAGCCGGAGGTGATGTACAAGGCGTTCGAGATCGCCGGGTACTCCCGTGCCGACGTTGATGAGAAATTCGGTGGCATGATTAAGGCGTTTAAGTTCGGTGCACCTCCACATGGCGGGTTCGCACCAGGCATTGACCGTATCGTGATGCTTCTGGCGCAGGAGCAGGCTATCCGGGATGTGATTGCATTCCCGATGGCCCAGAGCGTCGAAGACCTCATGATGGGCGCGCCAGGCGTTCCATCGGAAAGGGCGCTTCGTGATGTCCATATCAAGGTGGTGATGCCGCCCGAGATCGAGAAGAAGGTTGGGGCGGCGTAGACCGCCGTTGGTCGAAGGCCTGATCGCGATCCGCGGCGAACGGTCGGCGACACGCCGACCCTTCCATTCGCGCGTCAATATACCTCGGGAGGGCCGGCATGTTGCCGGCCGGTCATGTCGGTAACGAATGCCGCCGTTGGCCGAAGGCCTCATCGCGATCCGCGGCGAACGGTCGGCGACACGCCGACCCTCCCATATGTCGTGCATCGAAACCCTTTTTCCGAGCCCTCAATAATGCTACCCTCTCTCAACTATTCGAGCGCTTTGTATGGGCGCCACTCATGCCCGAGTGATGAAATGGTAGACATACGGGACTTAAAAGAAAGTGACTGAACGTATGCCCGAGTGATGAAATGGTAGACATACAGGACTTAAAATCCTGGGGGAGAAATCCCGTGTCGGTTCGAGTCCGACCTTGGGCAGTCTAATCAATCACTTACGGTCACTTTCTTTTAAGGCTCGTGTAACAGCTTCCATTCTCACCAAAGCGTCCCGACGTTCAGACGATCAACTAACCAACATTCTCACTCATTCTCATTAAGGTTCGCACAAATAACTCCGATGTTCTCATCGTTGAGGAGCGAACTAAGATGACTGAAGCTACGTTACATCATGTGTGTGAAGGGGCTGTCGTTCTCTACAAGCGAGATGGCAGCAATACAGAGTGCTGGTATGCACGATTCAAGAACCCTAAGACGGGTAAATGGA
>JBIIYC010000110.1:0-8646 GCA_044347025.1 Bdellovibrionota bacterium | reverse complement strand
GGAACTTGAAGAGGAAAGAAAGAGTTATGGATCTGCGAGAACAAGAGATACAGGGTGGTTACAAGTGGTTACTGTGCGCCGGAACGGCGGCGGTGCTGTTGAGCGCATTCCTCTTCTACGTAGACAACGTAATCATGGCTGGTGCCCCAGCTCGCGATAGAGCACACGCAGCCAAGCTGCGCGAGCTTCGCGTTGCTCAGTCGGCACTTCCAGCGCGGGTAACGGATGAGCGTCAAACGCTCCCGCTGACGATTGAGCAGCAAGACAACACTGCAGAAGCGGCTCATTAAGAGCTCTTGTTCAGCCCCTCTGGGTTTTCCACGCCTCTGCGTCACCGACCTGTTTTTGGTAGTTTGTGAGGAAGGCGGAGAACCGCATGCTTTTAGACGGCCCCCTGAGTAATCGCCTCCTCTCCTCCGCCCTTACCCTTATGTGGCGGTGCAGTGCGGCGCGCACAAGAGTTGGAGAACGCTCTCAAACTATTCGCCCCCTTTTGCGTCGTTTCCCCTTTTGGAGCAAAGGCCACGAGATCCTCGCCGAAGAGAGCCTCCTGCATGACAATGTTGCGTGCGCGTACGCATCTGCGCTCTGCATGAACGCGCTGGAACCGAACAACGAGCACACCACCGTGCAGGTCAATTTCATACTCGGTCGGTGCTATCTGCGACGCGGGGATTGGATGACCGCCCATCACTACCTTGAAGAGGCGAGTCGCCTCGCACCGTCGAATATCCCGATACAAGAGGAGCACGCTGCAGCTCTCATCCTGGGAGGCGAACTGGAAAAAGCGAGGTCGTTGCTTGAGCGGATCCCCGAGACAGCCCTTTCAGCTGAAGGTAAAGCGGCTCGAGCCTTCGTTCGCTCGAGGGTATCCTAGCAGCGCGGTAAAACAGGATCTCCTGCCTCGCATTTCAATAGACTCACCTCCTCCTACGCCGAGGCTTCGGCAGACAAGCCAACTACGTTGGAGACGCGGATACTATCGCCAGTCACGGCTCACGATATTGGGTCTTCGACGTCTTTAGTGGGTGCTTTTTGATGATATCAGGCCGTTCACGTGCACCTGCTCGTGGACGTGAACGTAATAACCTCGTTTTTAGCTCGAAACTAAGCGGATTATGCCGCAGCTCTGCCCCGCTACTACCCACTAATTCCGTCGATGAGCCACGATATTTTTGGAGCCAGCGCTCGTAACTTGCTTCGGCTCTCCCCCGTGCGTATTCTGAAGCTATCATGCAACATATGCCGATCTCTTTCCGTAATGACTACTCCGAAGGAGCGCATCCCCTAGTCCTAGAGGCGCTCGCGCGCGACTCGTTGAAGCAGGAGCCAGGCTACGGAGACGATTCCGCCTCAGCGCGGGCAAGCAAACTAATCCTTGAGAGCTGTGAGCGCCCAGACGCTCAGGTGCATTTTGTTTCAGGTGGCACGCAAGCCAACCTCGTAGCGAGCGCCGCACTACTGCAGCCGTACGAATCGATAATCGCAGCAGCAAGCGGACACATCTGCATCCATGAATCCGGCGCGATTGAGGCGACCGGCCACAAGGTTCACGAACTCCCCCACTCACAGGGAAAGATAACCGCCGCTCAGGTTGAAGCGATCGTGTCGATGCATGCCGATGAGCACATGGTGCGTCCGCGAATGGTATTTATCTCGCACTCGACCGAACTCGGAACGCTCTATTCACGTCACGATCTCGAAGCCCTGGCTGCGGTATGTACGAAACACGATCTACTTCTCTACGTCGATGGCGCTCGGATGGGATCGGCCCTTGCGAGCACTCGCAACGACCTCTCTCTCGCAGATATCGCGCGACTCGCAGATGCGTTTTATATCGGAGGAACCAAGAATGGTGCCCTCTTCGGTGAAGCTTTCGTGCTGTGCAAACCGGACCGTTCCCCCTATTTCCGCAAACACCTCAAACAACGGGGAGCCCTACTCGCAAAAAGCCGCGCCCTCGGGGCTCAGTTTGAAGCGCTCTTCACCGGGGGACTCTTTCTTTCCCTTGCGGAGCAGGCGAATACAACAGCGATGCTCCTCGCTGATGGCATTCGATCGCGGGGATTCTCATTCGCCTACGAGCCGATGACAAACCAGATCTTTCCAACGTTTCCGAAGCAACTCGTTGGGCGGCTGCAAAAAGAGTTCGCCTTCTACATCTGGGACTCGCCCGATGCCGATCACGACACGATTAGACTCGTGACTTCGTGGGCTACCCCTGAAAGTTCCGTTCAGGCATTTCTCGATGCGCTTGTGGTCTGAATGTAACTGGAGCTTGCCGAGATCTCTGCGTGCCACAGCATTCTCGCCCCTATTTTTCACAAAGCTCGGGATGCTCGCCGTGAAAAAATGCTCGGAAACAGGCCTTCCATGAACTTGTGAGCCCGAGTATCGCAGCTTGGTGCACTATTCGGGCTACTAAATAATCACCGTGCCCAAATGAGCACCGGGGTGTAGCATCATGCTACCAAGACTGAGGACAGTACTATGTCAGGCACCCATGCAATCGGCTCCGACGAGGTCGACGCTATCAATTACTTCAACATCGGGTTGATGATCGTATCGATGGTGCTCGCTGCATACCTCCCCTTTGAAATGTTCATCGCGGCATATGCGATCCTAGGGCCCCTCCATTACCTGACTGAGATCTCATGGCTCCACGACCGAGACTATTTCAGCTCCGGTCGCTACTACTGGCCAATTCTCTTGCTCCCGCTCCTACCGCAGCTACCCTACATCGGCACCATACTGCCGAATCCTCGGGAGACACTCATCTTTCTCACCGCCACAAGCTGTATCGCTGCCGTGGGGATGGCGTGCGCGCGTTCGCACCTCGGAAGGCTCGCGTGTATCGCTGTCGGAATGGTAATTGGCGTGCTTGCCCAACGCTGGGGGCCGTTATCGGTAGTGTTACTGCTCTTACTTCCCACAGTGATTCATGTCTACGTCTTCACTGGGCTTTTTATTATCTATGGAGCTCTCAAAGGACGTAGCCTCTCTGGCGCGCTCTCCGCGACCGTGTTCGTGGCCGCCCCGTATCTCTTGTCGAGCACCATAAGCACTCCACCTGAATACCAGGCATCCAGCTATGCTCTCCGTGCTGCGGAGCCATTTATGTCGGTGTGTCGCTATCTCGCTCGGACCTTTGGTGCGGGAGGCTCGGATTCTGAGATCCTCGGCGCCATGCGCTTTCTCGCATTCTCCTACACCTACCATTACCTCAACTGGTTCTCAAAAACCCGGATCATCAATTGGCATAACATATCCCGGCGCCGACTCACTGGCATAATCGTCCTCTATGCCCTCTCCCTCGCCGCCTATGCACTCAGCTACGAGTATGGGTTTATCGCGCTCATAGCTCTCAGTTTTAGCCACGTGGTGCTTGAGTTTCCCCTAAATGTTCGGTCGATAGTGGGGATAGCCACCGAGACAAGGGCTCTCGTAGTGCGCCGACATATATGACAGACGACCGAGGAAGTGTCGCGAAACCCGCAAGTTGCTGGTTTTGCGTCTCGTCCCTTCTCAAAATGAGGACAAGTAGGCCCCCATCCCCTTGCCCTTGCTCCCCCCTAGCTATTACGATTGGGGCCGCATGTCAGCGGAAGTCCCTACAGTTCACCACCTTGCTCAACTTGAAGCCGAGAGCATCTCCATCCTCCGCGAGGTAGCTGCACAATTCGAGCGGCCGGTGCTTCTGTACTCAGTCGGCAAGGATTCCTCATGCCTGGTGCGGCTTGCCCAGAAGGCTTTTTACCCCGGCAAGATCCCCTTTCCGTTCCTCCATGTGGATACTGGGTTTAAGTTCCCCGAGATGTATCAATTCCGAGACTCGTTTGTTGCCAGTATCGGCGCCCAACTGCTCATCTATCGAAACGAAGACGCCATAAGCTCGGCGATGAACCCCTTCGACTACGGCACGCAAACCTGTTGTGGTCACCTTAAGACCAAGGCTCTCCTGCAAGGGCTTGCAAAGTGGAACTTTGACGCAGCGATCGGCGGTGCCCGCAGAGACGAGGAGAAATCGCGGGCCAAAGAGCGAGTGTTCTCGTTCCGCGATCCGATGGGACAATGGGATCCAAAGAATCAACGGCCAGAGCTGTGGAATCAGTACAACGGCAAGATCCGGAAGGGCGAATCGATCCGGGTCTTTCCCCTTTCGAATTGGACTGAACTCGATATCTGGCACTATATCCTCAAAGAGGAGATCCCAATAGTGCCGCTCTATTTCGCTAAAGAGCGTACGGTCGTTGTTCGCGGTGGAAACCTCATTCCGGCAGACGATGCAACTCGAATCTTGGCAGGCGAAAAGCCACAAGAGGTGATGTGCCGCTTCCGTAGTTTGGGGTGCACTCCGTGTACCGGCGCGATCCGATCGTCAGCAACGACACTCGAGTCGATCGTTGCTGAGATGATGGCGACCCGCACCTCAGAGCGCGCGACCCGGGTTATCGATCACGATACAGAGGGCTCCATGGAGAGCAAGAAACGGGAGGGATATTTCTGATGGGAACCCCAGCATCTCCTCTCAGTATTCTTAACACGAGCTCCAACTCGGATTCGCCCGAGCGCCTTCTCTCTGACGACGAGGTTCGAGCGCTTTTACACCGGAATGAGCAGAGCACCCTGCTTCGGATCTCAACAGCCGGCAGTGTTGATGATGGAAAATCGACCCTCATCGGCCGGCTACTCCACGATTCAAAGAGCGTCTACGATGATCATATCGCTGCGCTTGAGCAACGCGCTCACAGACGTGGCTCTGAAGAGATTGATCTCTCCCTCCTAACCGATGGACTAAAAGCGGAGCAGGAACAGGGAATAACGATCGATGTTGCATATCGGTACTTCTCGACACCGCGACGTCGCTTCATTCTCGCAGATACCCCTGGGCACGAGCAGTACACCCGTAACATGGCCACCGGATCATCTACGGCGGATCTCACAATTATCTTGATTGACGCCCGCAAGGGGGTGCTCGTTCAGACGAAACGCCACTCCTTTATTGCATCCCTGCTCGGAGTGCCGAGACTCCTCGTTGCGGTAAACAAAATGGACCTCGTCGATTACTCTGAGGATGTATTTAACACGATCGTTGACGAGTACGGTGCCTTCGCCGCAAAGCTCGGGATTACCGAGATAAAATTTGTTCCGGTCTCAGCACTGCGCGGAGACAATATCGTAGAGCGAAGCTCAGCGATGCCATGGTACACCGGTGAAAGCATCATGGAGCACCTTGAAAATGTATTTGTCGCCGGAGACGCAAATCAGGTGGATTTTCGCTTCCCCGTGCAATACGTCATTCGACCGAATCAGGACTACCGTGGGTATGCTGGTCAGATTCGCTCTGGTCACATCCGCGTAGGAGACGAGATCCTTGTACTCCCCTCGCACAAACGCTCCAAGGTTCGCTCTATCGACTATCTCGATCCGGATCCATCAAAGTGCAGCCTCTCGGCGGCGACAACGCCGCAGTCAGTGACGATATCGCTGGAAGACGAGCTCGACATCTCTCGTGGAGACATGATTGTTCGTCCCCGCAACGTGCCAAACGTCCGGCAAGAGTTCGAAGCGATGGTCGTATGGATGGCAGAGCAGCCCCTCGATACGAAGCGTTCGTACATCGTGCATCATACGTCCCGAGAGACGAAGTGCTTCGTAACCTCAATAGCCTATCGGATGGAGATGCACTCGCTTAGTCGAGAGGCGGGCACCGCGCTCAATCTTAACGAGATTGGGCGGGTATCCATTCGAACGGTCGCTCCCCTTTTCATCGACGCATACGATCGCAACCGCGCCACCGGCAACTTTATTCTAATCGATCCAGATACCCTTCACACCGTTGCCGCTGGGATGTGCATCGACCGACTGCCGGAGCAAGAAGCCCGCTTGCGAGAGTTAGCTGGTAGCTCAGGGGCCTCCCAATCAAGCAACATTCACCTCGAACGGGGCCAGATCGATAGAAGCGCGCGAGAATCCCGCGCCGGACACAGGGCTGTAACGGTGTGGTGCACCGGTCTGAGCGGCTCCGGTAAATCAACGATCGCTCGTGAGGTTGAGGCCGAACTCTTCGCAATCGGGCGTCCGATCTACCGGCTCGACGGCGACAACCTTCGCCACGGGCTCAATGGCAACCTCGGATTTTCGCTCCAGGATCGAAGCGAGAACATCCGCCGCACCGCGGAGGTCGCTAAACTCTTTAACGAAGCCGGGATATCAGTCATCTGCTCCCTGATCTCTCCCCTCGCCGAAGACCGCGCACGGGCTCGAGAGATAATCGGCCCCGAGAGCTTTCTTGAGGTGTTCGTGAGCACGCCACTTGAGGAGTGCGAACGTCGCGATCCTCATGGGCTGTACAAGAAGGCCCGCGCAGGCGAGGTGAAGTCCTTTACCGGTATCGACTCCCCCTATGAGGCTCCGACCTCTCCCGCCCTCGTCATCGATACATCAACCGAATCGGTTGAAGCCTCCGTTCGGGCAGTTTTGGCACTTATGAACGCTTCGCGCTCATAGCCCGGTCGTCTCGACCACTCGCAGAAGGCGCTGGAGCGGTCTCTTTGCCGTTTTACCCTATCCAGGGAGGAGAGAGCCGGGATAATAACGTATTCATGGGAATCACCACCGACCTGATCTACATCATCCTCGCTGCCCTCGTTGCCGGCTTTGTCGCGCAACTGCTGCGACAACCTCTCGCCATCGGCTATATCTTGGCAGGGGTCCTGGTGGGCCCCTACACGGCGGGCCCCACCGTTCAGCGTATCGATGATATCGAGATGCTAGCGGAGATCGGCGTTGCGCTCCTCCTCTTTACCTTGGGGCTCGAATTCTCCTTCAAAGAGCTAAAGCGCTTTGCCACAATTGCAGCTATCGGAACACCTCTCCAGATCATTCTATGTACCATTTCGATCTACGCCATCTCTCGGCACCTCGGCTACTCAGCATCTGATGCGGTCTGGATGGGAGCTACCGTCTCTCTCTCAAGCACGATGGTGGTTCTGAAAACCTTGTCCGCCCAAGGGGGTCTGGAAACCACCGCCGGGCGCGTTATGCTTACGATCCTCATCGCTCAGGACCTCGCGGTCATTCCGCTGATGCTACTCACACCACAGCTAACGGGCAGCTCGATCGATTGGCCGATGATAGGAACGGCCCTGATAAAATCAGTCGCCTTCATCATCAGCATGCTTCTGATCGGCATGTGGGTCTTTCCCCTCCTCTTTAGGGTCATCAATCGCCTTCAATGCAGAGAACTCTTCTTTCTCACCACACTGAGCGTAGCCCTCGGCGCGGGCTACGTCTCACACGAACTTGGGTTGTCTTTTGCACTCGGGGCCTTCATCGCGGGCATGCTCATGAGCGAGACGGAGTACCAGTACCAAGCGCTCAGCGATGTCGCCGGTCTCCGCGATCTCTTTAGTTTATTGTTTTTCGTCTCTGTTGGAATGCTGGTTGACCCCACGTTCTTTATTGCCCATCGAAGAGCAATCGTAGGTATCACCTTGGGCGTCCTCGCGTGCAAAACCCTTATCCTAGCTTTTGTCGTTCGACTCTGCGGTGGCATCAAGGGGAGCGCCTGGGCGGTCGGACTAGGCCTCTCACAGGTTGGAGAATTCGCCTTCGTCGTCGCCAATGCGGGCCATCAAGCCGGTCAACTCAGTGACAATTCGTATTCTCTGATGATAGCAGTGGCTGTGCTTTCGATGGTCTTAACACCGATGCTGTTTCTGGTGGCACGACGGCTATCTCCCGCCCATGCCTGACCTGGTCCGGGAAAACGTCCAGTATGATGTGTACGGTTTAGCGCACGCTTAGGCTATGCGCCGCTGCTCGCGAAACCGCAAGGAACGGCTCCGGGAACACACCGAAGAGCACCACCGCTGCCGCGCAGACCGCAATACCGAGGCACGCGGTTGTAGAAACGGACACCGGCTCATTCGAGTCCCCAGTTTGGAAGAAGATCGCAACCGGCACACGGAAGTAGTACGCGCATGCAAGCGCCGAGTTAAGGGCTGCCACTATCGCAAGCCCGTAGAACTCAGCAGAGAGCGCCTCCGTAAAGAGGTACACCTTCCCCATCAAGCCAGCGAGGCTTGGTGGAAGGCCTGCAAGCCCCAAGAAGAACAGGGTCATCGTCACCGCAAGGAACCGGCTACGCTTGGAGAGCCCCTTCAGATCCTTTAGCTCGTCCGCATCGGGACCGATAACCGAGAGAACCGCGAAGGCTCCGATCGTCATGGCACAGTATGCAATCAGATAATACACGGTGGCCGCGATAGCTCCTGGAGCTTCTCCTGCTACCGCTATCCCGATCATCATGTACCCCGCCTGAGCTACACTGGAGTAGGCCAACAGTCGCTTCACGCTCGCCTGCTGCAACGCGGCGAGATTTCCAACGGTCATCGCGACCATGCTCAACATCCACACAGAACCGGTTGACCAGATCTCCTGATATCCGAAAGCAGACGACGAGACTCGGATTAACGCAGCAACCGCAGCTACCTTAACAACACAGCTCATGAAGGTGGTCACCGATGTCGGCGCTCCCTGATACACATCCGGAACCCAAAAGTGAAACGGAGCAAGGCCGATCTTGAAAGCGATGCCGATCAGGATCATGAGAAACGATACCGCCACAATCGGCTCATCGAC
>JBIIYC010000109.1:0-8683 GCA_044347025.1 Bdellovibrionota bacterium | reverse complement strand
CCACTGAAGTTGCAGCGAAGATCGGCTCAACATCCACCGCTCGAATCCCCGCACGACTCATCCGTATCCGCTCCTCAAGCTCGGGGCTCCACCCACTTCGCACGAAGATCTCTTGCGCATACCAGCGACCGAAGAACTCTTCGGATGGAAGTCTCTTGAGGCGCTCGATCCACTCGCGATCGACGATGGCCCTCGTGCGTCGTTCCTCTTCTGCCTCAAATCCCGGGAACGTTGAGATAAGGCAAAGGTCGCGGAAAAGCTCAGGTACTCTCTGCCACAATCCCAACAACACTCGACCACCGAGAGAGTATCCCACACCGCGTATCGGCTCCTCTACCTGTTCGCGTAGACTCTGGGCGATCGTATCGATACATGCATCGAAGGTGGTAAGCGAAGGAGCAAGCGGAGCAGCCCCCCCATGCCCTGGAAGATTCAGCACGAGAACCCCGCACTCCGACGGAAGGGCTTGAATCAGCTCTCTCCAGTCGGTGGCACTTCCAAATAATCCATGAATGAAAAGGTATCTCGGCGTAGTCCCTTGCCGAGCGATGTGAATATCAATCTTCATCTAGCAGAGCGCCTTGCTAATCCTCGCGTGCAGGTCCCGATGCAACGCCGCATTCGCCTCCCGGTTAGTTACCACCTCAAGGAGGGTAGCGCCTCGATGATTGATCGCATCTCGATAGAATCGCATACACTCGCCGATATTCGTTGGCTTAGCATACCGCATCGAAAATCCAGCAGCTAATTGCGAGAACTCGCGCCCATGCGGCGTTGCAAAAGCTTTTTCAAAGCACTCGCTCGCTGCGACCGGGAGCATCGAGAATATTCCTCCGCCATCGTTGTTAATAACAACTACGACAATCGACTGCGAGCAATCTCTCACGAGCGCCAAGGAATTGAGATCGTGGAGCATCGAAAGGTCTCCCACAATAATCGTGCCGTCACGCTTCGACGCGAGCGCAGCACCAATCCCTGTCGCCACCACTCCATCGATACCGCTTGCGCCACGATTTGCAATAAGCCACGGCGCTGAGGCCCGTGGCGGAGCAAACATATCGAAGTCACGAATCGGCATACTATTCCCGACCGTAAGCACATGGTCAGAGGGCACCAAGCCCGCAAGCAGGCGAAGAAGGCGTGGCTCATCAGCAGCATCACCCTCACCCGGCGCACACACATCCTCCAGAACCTTCGCAACCACTCGATTTCTCTCGTTACAGAACGAGACGAACGCTTGACTCTGCTGTTGTGGCCCGATGTTTTTCAAGCCAGCCAAGTCTGCGAGATCCGTGACATATCGATCCTGCACGGAAATATGAGGATTACGGAAATCGTCACACGCCGAAATTTGAACGACCTCTGCTCCGGGGTGCGCGGCAAGAAAGTGGGATACTCGCTTCGATACTATTCGACCGCCGATGTGCAGGATGGTATCGGGGCGATGCTCGTTGGGAATCTCCTTCAGAAGGATAAGATCACCATAGGAAAGAAGCGTAGGGATAGCTTGGCTCGTGCGCAACTGAGAGAGTGGATCCGCGATCGTTACCCAGCCGAGTCGCTGTGCGAATTCAGTAACGGCCTGCACGTCGCCCTCGTTGGTTAACTCTCCTAGCACGCATACGCCACGTGCGCTTCGGGCAAGCGTGCGCTCAAGCTCATGAAGATCTACGCTATGGCGTCTACGCGCGTGCGACCGCCTCAGCACTGGGAGCTCAGCAGCGGACTCTATAACGCAGGAGGGATCAGTAAAAAACGGCTCCCGAAACATCCAGTTGATATGCACCGGGCCAGCTGCGCCACCGTAGAGACTCCGCTCCCACGCCTGGAATGCCCAATCCCGGACAACATCAAGAGAAATATCGTCAGTAGCGCAGGGAATATCGAAGTACCACTGCGCATGCGATCCAAAGATCGTATTTTGATCGATCGTTTGATTGCTTCCGCGGTCACGGAGCTCGGGGGGCCTATCTGCAGAGATCACTATTAGCGGCACATGCCCCAGCTTCGCTTCAACCACTGCTGGCAGGAGATTCGCCACGGCGGTTCCCGAGGTAGTTACCAGGCATGTCGGCTTGTGCGAGAGCTTTGAAGCACCTACTGCAAAAAAACCGAGCCCCCGCTCATCAAAGTGAACCGTAACTGCATCGTCAAAGATCCGCGATGCCTGCATCGCAAGCACCGTCGAACGAGAGCCCGGCGCGATGCATATACGTTCTACCCCAAGCGCTTTCAGTTGACGCAGGAAGGTCTCAGCCCAGCGATGCGCGACTGTTGGATTATGCATGCTGCGGATTCTCAACTAACAAACGCACATACGGGGCCATCTTAGCCTCCAGCTCACTCCATTCAGAACGCTCGTCTGAGCCCGATACAATCCCAGCACCAACATAGAGACGAACGTCGTGTGGTGTAAGCAGTGCGCATCGAATCGCTACTGCTAGCTCACTCTCATCTCGTCCGAGATACCCAATAGGCCCTGTGTACCAGCCACGATCGTATCCCTCATTTTCAGCGATGAATCGCACCGCTTCCTCTGTCGGGGTGCCGGCTACCGCCGGTGTCGGATGCAGTGCACCCAAGATATCGCTGTCAGAGATTCCCTGTTTCAGTACGCCACGGATCGCCGCAGAGAGGTGTTGAACGGAGCCAGTTCGAATAGTGGTCGTGGTTTCGACGGATGGTGCAGCATTACAGAGGTCGCGAAGCTGCGCGGCGATACTATCAACGACAAGCTGATGCTCGTTTCGATTCTTACGGCTTTGCAGCAGGTCAAGTGCTAGCACCTGATCGTGTTCCTGATTGGTTCCGCGTCCGGTGGTGCCTGCAAGAGCGGCACTCTCTACCACAGATCCGTTGCGGCGGAACAAGCGCTCTGGGGATGCTCCAATAAAGGAAACTCCATCTTCGGGGGAAAACATAAATCCATACGAGCGCGGCGATGCTCGCAACAATTCGCGTAGGATCGCCGCCGATGAGCCCTTGGACGCGCGTCCGAGCTGTGTGCATCGTGACAGAACTATCTTTTCTGCCCGATTGCCCCCCTCCAATATTGCGAGCACATCTCGAATCTTCTCATTCCATACCGTTTGACTCGGCGTATCAATTCGGGTCGCTCCTGTCCGCGGTAGCTCCGCGTGCGTGGCACTCGAGGAGCGTCGGAGGATCTCGTCAATCTCAGCAAGCTGCGGCTCTACAGGACCTTCCGTCATGAGGTTGATCACCACATACGACGATCCCCCCTGCTGAATAACCTCAACGCGGGGCAACATAAATGTAGCGCATCCAAATGGCTCCCATTCGCGTGCAGCTCGGACGTTCGGATTAAATCGTAGTCCACCGAAGTATTTAACGGTGGGCGAGGCAGCGGCAAGTCGCGCTTGGACCGATCGCAGTGTATCCGGCAATTCCTCGGACGTGGCGCAGGTATGAAGGTCTGCGCACCCAAATCCAGCAACCTCAATCGCACCGTCACTGGATCGCCAGTACAAAGCTGGTGATACTGAAATCGCCGCGACGATATCGAGTGGCTCACACCACTCTAGTCGCCGCGATAAGCGCAGGATCGGCGATCGTAATTCGGTCTGGGATTGTACGCGACCGTCAGCCACCTCGCCGAGATTCGTGCGCCTCTTGCTCACAGATCGAAGCAGAGACTCCACCTGCTCTCGAAAGCTTGCAAGGCTCGCCTCACTCATTAGGCATTACTCCGTACAATTGCTTGTAGCGCACTCGGAAGCTCCATCGGCTTGCCGCTTACTCTATCCACAGCAACGTGCGTGACACGCGCCCGAGCATACTCAATCGAGCGATCGCTGTTTGTGACAGAGAACGAAAGCCCTAGCGAGCTTGTGCCCGCCGTTATCCCTACGAGCCGCACAAAAAGCTCAGCACCCAATCGCATCGGCGCCACGTACTCGGCCTCAACCCCGCGAACCGGAAGCCCGGGAAGTCCAGCGCCGAACCACTGTTCAATCGGAAGTTCGTGCGTTTTCAGAAAACTCTCGAAACACTCCTGCGTAAGACGAAAGAGGGCTCCATAAAAGATGAGGCCGGAAGCATCCGTGTCGTAGAGCTTAACGGTGGTAGCAATTTCAAAATTCATGGGCATCGGGAATATGGAAACACTCGGACAGTAGGAAGTCTACCGACTTTTGCGGGAGGTGGCAAAATGGCGTGTTAACTTCTGTAATTACAGGGAGGATGCACGCCTGGCCGCCGATCCCCCTTTACCGAGGTCTACAACGGGTGGGATGGCCAGCCCGCTAACTCTTAAAGTACGCTTTGGAGGGCGCCTCTCTATGCCCCTGGCCTCGCCTCTTCCTGCGGGACCGCAAGGTGGTTCTTAAACCAATACGCCGCTAAGTGTCCAACATCATCAAGCGCACCGGGCTCTTCGAAGAGGTGCGTGGCACCTGGAATGATGGCGAGCCGTTTTTCACAGGTCAACTCGGCGAGTGAATGTTGATTAAGCTCTAGGACATCTCGATCTTCTGAACCAACGATCAAAAGAGTGGGAGCCCGTACACGGGTAATAAGCGGTCCCGTTAAATCTGGCCGTCCGCCACGGCTTACCACAGCTTTAATACACGAATTCGCGACCGCAGCGGCCCGCAATGCTGCGGCTGCACCGGTGCTAGCGCCAAAGAGCCCGATCGGAAGGTGGCTCAGGAGTGGATGTTCGCGGGTCCAATGGATCGCCTCCACTAAGCGGGTCGTCAGCAGCGCTATATCGAAGCGTTTGCTGATAACGTATTGCTCCTCGGTTGTGAGTAGATCAAGCAGTAAGGTGGTGCATCCGTGTTGTTCAAGGAGATTGGCCACGTATTGGTTGCGCGGACTTAAACGGCTACTGCCACTTCCATGTGCAAAGATGACCACGCCTGTCCGACGAGAGCCTCCACTTTGACTTGGCGGATTGCCCAGCTCCCCCCCTATCTGCACACCTGCTGCGTTGATAACGACCGATACCGTTGCTCTGTCAGATGCCACGTGAGCTCTCCAAGTCTAAAAGAGCAGGATACTCCGTTCCAGTTCGATCTATTTATGACTGAGAGCACCCCGTACGAGCCACACCGCAAAAATCGCGCAAGCCTCAGCGGCATCCAATATATAGGCACTCCACGTTTAAGGTTCGCACCCCATATGATAGTGACGATCCAACCCCCAGCACCCGCCTCGGGAACCACCACGCTCGCTGACGCCTGGGCCTCTCTCAGCGCCGCCGTACCGGTGAGTATCCACGAGACAACCGCCCAGTTACAGGAGGCCCTTCATACCGCTGCGGTCGCAACTGCACGGACATCGTTGGCAGCCCTCACGGGCCCGGTGGGACACGTGGCTGCAGCAGCGGTTGCTGAACTTGCTTGCAATGCCGCTGAACGGGCGCTCATGAACGCAACCGATCCACTTCGAGACACCTCAACCATGAACTCCCTTCGAACCGTCATGCGAGCGGAGATCCACAATACAGCGACCGGCATCACACTCGACGGACCAAATACACCAACCGATCCAATCCATTTCGGTAAACCTGAGGATAGATCCCCTACGCCAAGCCAATACGCCTCTGACCGCTCACCACTATGCGATGCCGCTTTCGGCCCCCTAAGCAGAAAAGAACGGGATCAGGTGAATAAAAAACGAGACTCAAGGGAACGCCCGCAGGTATCCTTGTTACCACAGAGACTGGGTCTGCTCTGATTCTACGATCATCCCTGTACCAAGAAGTTCCGAATCACCGATGCGAACTCCTCTCGCTCACATATCTGAGGATGGTGCGCACTGTGCTCGAAGATATGACAACGACTTCCCGGTATGCATGATGCGAAGAACTCATGCGCTTCGGGCGTTGCTTCATCAAACCGTCCACATACGAAGAGCGTCGGACACTGCAGCCCATGCAGTCGTGGACTCAAGCTGTACTGCCGCACAATTCCCGTAACCGCCAATTCATGCGGTCCCCACACTGCATTGTATGTTTGAGCATCAGCTTCGGCTTCAGACCTCCGAATACACTCGGGCTTTTCGTCGAATCCGTACACATGCTTTCGATAATAGTGCTTGAGCGCAGCCTGAAACTCAGGCGCGTTGGCTGCCCCCGTTCGAATCCCTTCACGGAGGATCATCCTCTGCATCAACGGCATCTGCGAGATTAGTCGATCAGCATCGGCAACCCAGCGCGGAATATCAAGTGATGCACATGCGAAGACCACACTCCGTACGTGTGCGGGGTTTGCAAGCGCATACTCGCCCACGATGACGCCGCCGAATGAATGCCCAAGAAGGTGCATCTGCGGGACACCGAGTGCGTTTCGTAGCGCCTCTAGCTCTGCAACGAATCCCTCAATCGAACATGTTATGCGCCCCCCACTCCGCCGAGCACGCCCACACCCTGCCTGGTCGTAGAGCACCACAGGCCCAACGTCACCAAGATCAAACAGCGGCTCAAGATAATGGCTCGTAAAGCCCGGGCCCCCATGCGCCACGACAAGCGGTATACCCTGGGTAACCCCGCTAACTTCATAAAAAAGCTCCCCCGCCGGGGATGCCACGAAACCCGTTCTACTCATACCTACAAACTGCTCGTTTTTATCAAGAATTGTTATGCTTTCGCTTCTTGCAACCGATAGTACATACAGGATTCAACGACTGCATGTAAGACCGAATGGCTACCCTCAACAAAGATCTACACCTCACAGCCGAATTCGTTACGTTCCTACGTTCGGGCTTCTACGCACAGATCGTGTTTGAGAGTGCGCTCGCGCGCCTTGAGTCTCCCCTTCTTAAACCTGACTACCTTGATACGGCACACAAGGCTCTCGACAAGATCGATGTGTGGTTGAAAGATCTCAGCGCGGAGCTTCCGATCTTCTCTACCTCCTGGAGCTCACCAGAGACGTTCGATGCTATAGCGGCGATGAGCTTCATGAAGGAGCTGCGAAAAGACCTTCAGTGGCTGATCCCTCAGGTAGAGCTTGCGCTGAGGAGTCCGACCCTCGCGCAAGATCGGGATTCTGTGAAACTTCTTGTTGCAGCGCTTATTCGCTCTGCCGCCGCACGGAGTTCGTACGTAGAGACGCTGTACTCCGTGTTTTCGCAATTAAAAGCAACAGACCTCGCACAGCAGGTATCGTTTGAAATTGAGGGAGCCAAAGAGTACGTACACGTTACTCAAATTATTCTTGATACATTTTCAATCACTCGAACCTACGATCCCGCTCTGTGCGATAAGCTCCGCAAAGAAGCTGCTCTGACTCCAAGTGATTTTCGTGCTCACATCCACGACACCAACATCTTGTTAAATGTGTACGCGAAGCAGTTTACCTTCGACCTCGCCGATATCCCTCGTGATGAGGAACAGCTCTGGATGAAATTTCAGATCCCGGCCGTGCCTGCTGGGTACTGGCGCGCCTATGGATTCTCGCCGGAAGAGTTTCTTGAGTGGCGACGCCTCGGAATCAGCGGAGCGCCGCTGGCAGCAAACTGGAGACGGGCCAACTTTAGCCCCCAAGAAGCGATCCCCTGGATTAGGGAGGGGATTCCCCCTGCAATCGCCATTATCTGGCGCCCCTCCGGAATAGAGCCCGCCCGGGTTGCCTCGCTGCTGCAGCGTGGCATAACCGACCCCGCCAAGGCCCCTCGCTCCGACCATCCCGCTGACGATCCCGAGCGGCAAGACGAATTCTAACGATACGTGTGACGGTGAGAAGCAGCGGGCGCGGAGCGCTCCGCTGGCTTTTATTGGCATCTCTTTGCTCTCACCCAGGCAACTTCCGCACATAGTTCTCGATTAAACCTTCACACGGAACAAGACAGATTTGCGAGCATCGAGGGGTCTATTCTCTCCATACGGGGACAGCGGGTCATCCTTGACCAAGACCTTGCTCGACTGTATGAGGTCTCAACAAAACGCCTCAATGAGCAGATTAAGTGAAATCGCGAACGGTTCCCTGAGGACTTTGTGTTTCAATACTAGCGTGGCGGGTTGGCGCTGAAGAGCACCGCTCCCAGACCTCGCGCTTGTTAACTAACCCTAGTAGACTTTTCTAAAATCTTGTTAGCAATCGATCGAGCCCGAAGAAGCAAGAAAAATCCCAAAACGGATCGAACCACCAGCATGACCAAATACTCGTGCACGAATAAGTCATATTTAAAGCGCACAAGAAGCTCGCTTTCTTGGGATTCAGGAATAAAAGGGCTGCGAATAAGCCAAAAGAGAACCTGCCCCAAGTTTGTGGCAGCAGAGCTAAGAACAACAAGTCCTACGATGACGATCGAGAGGAATAAAGCATCTGAAAGACTCACGTTGACAGAAATCGCCCCGTCGTCTCGATCGCTATCTGTAACTGCGTGAGCAATTCGAGGAGCCGTCAACCAAAGCAACCCCGGTATGACTGAACTCACTGCCATCATCAGAATGATTGCCAGCACTCGCATACCTATATCTAGATGAGCCATGCGCTCAAGTGCAGCAATCACACCCGGACCGACTATAACAAGACCGTAAACCGCAAGTAGTCTAACTGCAATCTCAACGAGGTGGCCCATAGTGTCAGAATCTTTTGTCAGGTAACGTTGCTATGAGCGGGGCGTGATAGCCTCCGCTTGATGCACTTGTTAGCCTACCACGAAACTTTTCTGCGGATCTCCCGATAATTATTATATTTGGAGCACGCATCGT
>JBIIYC010000108.1:0-8708 GCA_044347025.1 Bdellovibrionota bacterium | reverse complement strand
ATTCACTCGTAGTTTCAAAGAACTCTAGGTAAGCGGTGTATAGGGCTGCTCCTGTTTGGCTCGCAGCCTCGTGGCGATACACACGACTCAGTGAATTCCCCTCGCAAAAGGACGCTGAGCGGGCAATCTCGGGGGCAAAAGCGCTGTTGCCCATGTAATTGGGATCGTGCGCATATAGCGGATCTACCGGCCGCCCCGCTCTTCTCACACCGGATTAGCAGCGCCCCCTGGCATCTTATGAGCCGTTCGTCCCTGTTCGGAATCATTTTCCGAAATCTCGACAGGCAACCTTTCGCCAGGATTCAGGGTAGGGTTCTCCAAACCTGAACTCTTAGAGGGGAAACTGGTATGACATCACGAACATTTGAATTACACTTCGCAGGAAAAGGGGATGTGCAGCTCGTTGAAACTAAGTTCTCAGATCCAGCCCTGGGTATCGATCGGATCGCGGTACGTGGCAAAACTGCGGGAGCCTTTAAAGATGCGGGGACATTCCAATGGACATCAGCGGTCCGCGGGCTCTGTCTCCTGTTCGTGAAATCAGTACTTGCGGATCGACACCCTTCTAGCGGCGCGACCCGACATATCGTTGGATTTCAGGCGAGTGTGGCGGCGTCTCTTGATTACGCAATTACGAAGCAACCGTTCTGGATACGCGAGATGTTTGGAAACGATTCACGAGGAAACACGCTTGCCCAACGTCTTATCTCGCGAACCAATCCAAATCGAAAGCGACCTGGGCCAGTTATCCTAGGACTTAATGAACGAGCGCTCCCCTGTGATTGCATTCAGATCCGTTGGAACGGAGAGATAGTCGAGCGAGCTGACTCATTACAGAGCCTTCTGCTCTGCCTCGGAGATGCAGAGCAGGCAGCGGTATCTGAGGAAGCGCTCAAAGCTTTTGTTCAGAAGATCGCGGCCTAACGGCCTCGTGATATGAAGATTATCCGGATGAATGAGGAATCGCTTGATGCGATAGGCTCACTCGAACTATCAGAGTGAGCTAGCAGCGGGCAGCCGCGAGGCAGGATATAAACGCAACAATATCAGCAAGATAGATAGTTAAATCATTATTTTGCTTAGCAAAACACATACTCGCATACTATTTGAGGTATTCGGCCCCCACCCGGAACCTCCAGCGCTTTGTGAGTGAGTATGTTAGTACCGTGCCAACCAGCTTCTGCGTTGATGAAAGTCTCCGTGTCCAACGGAGCCAAGACGCCATGTGCTGAGGCGCACTGCGAACCGGGCGCGCTATTGCCCGAGACGCACCGCATCCAGCCCGACATTCACGCACTCATTCACATGGCTCGAACCTCATTTACCTCGTATCAAGAAAGCCAAGACAAGCGAGCGCTCCTACGCGCGACAGACTATGCCCTTCAAGCGGTGGAGTCGGCCGTTAAAGATCCTTCCCTGATACACGGGGCACTCCGGCACCTCGTCATCATCCTGTCGAGATGGTCCGTTCATCATCCGGCCTTGGAACCCCTGGCGGTCGCTATACGAGACTGGTCAATGGGCCAAGGCTCTTGGGAGGCTGTATCAACAGCGTACCGTCCAGTACAAAGCTACTGTGATCACGCTCGCGATTTTTTAGCATCTGCCCATCGCTCTCCAGAGGTCGTGCCAGCTCTCGCAGAGCACAGAAGCATTAGTAAAACTCTTGAGCGTGTACGGAGTGAAATCGTCGCAGCAGATTCCTCGCGGTCGTTCCTAGCTACCCTGATCTCTAAGTTGACGGGGAGCTGCGCCTCCGATGTTGGCGCAGTGCAGTTGGAGTCGGAGCGCTTTTTACTTCAGAAGCGAAGCGAGTGGCTCCGGGATTTTAGCTCACTTATTCAAGTCGTAGACAACCGGGTATTGGCTCAGATGCACGGCCACTATCCATCAGACACGCCTCTAGCATCATATGAAGAGATCGCTACGTGGATGGCGCTTTGGCAAGAACTTCACCGCACACACCCCCCAGATGGTCCCGTGTTCCGCAAAGTCTCGTGGGCAGCCGAGTGGTCACGGTTTAGGAACACGTGGCTTCCTCTCGAATCGCACCTTCCTAGTAAGGAGAAAGAGCTGGAGGGTTTTCACCAGCACGTGGAACCAGCACCCCCTTCCGCCGTACCGCACACGGTGGCCAACGGCGCATCAACATCCGCTCTCGCTGCAGAGATTGATCGCGGGCTTAGAGCGATCCTGCCCGAGCATCTCGCTATTCAGGTGAAAGCCGCATTTCTCCAATCTCATTTCTATCACAATTGCGAACAGGGGGAGATTCTGTTGCTCCTTGAACAGATATCAGAATGGAATCGAGAGCTGCAGAGACAAGGGGGGCCGGCATATCAGAACGATCGCTCGGAGCTCCATGCAATCGCTCGGCGCCTTATCGAGCCCTACAACGGCGTGCTTTTTGTTAGCGAATCAGAGCTGGCAACGATCCGCTTAGCTCTAGAGCCGCATGCTCTGTGGCTCAAACAGCGAGAGCTGACCCACATCTTGACCACTGGATATGCGCGGCGGCTGCTGCGCGTTCCGCCACACGATGCATCTCTACGTTCTGCCACGCCCAAGGTCCAGACACCGCTATTTACTGAACCCGCTGACCTATATGCCCCCACGGACTCGGACCTGTCGATCGAACATCGGCTCGCACGCCTCTCGGAGGCATACCAACACCTCTATCCCGGCATGCAGATTATCTACATGGGCAATCGCGGTCGCTCAGGGGAGTTTTTGGTCTACCAGCCCCTAAACCAAGTAATCACAAGTGCCGATGACCTGGGGAAAAATCCAGCTTTTATGGGCGATTCTGCGAGGGAGATGGAGGGGCTGTTGCCTCGCATGTTACAGCAATTGCTTGATGGACAGGATTGCGAATTACCGACAGATATCGACCTTCACTATACAAACATACATCCTGAGCCGGTAGCAGAGCCGATAGCGACTCCGACTTTTGATCTTGATACTTTCCTCACGGGACTTGAAGCCGTATACGAGCGCGCACTGCAATCAGGCTCATACCTTCTCTCGGATGGAGAGGACGCCTCTTTGAGCCCCGCAGTTCGACCCACATACAATACCATCTACACACCTCTAATAGACGTTCCAACCGTCAGACTCTATCGAGATCCAGTGAAAGGTTTGCTCGTGCAAACCCACCAAGGCTCCTTCACTATTCGTAATGGTAACCCTATTCCTTGCCCCGAAATCTTAACCGGTCAAAATACCGATTGGGATGCCGTTAACTCAGATATACAACTTAGTACGGATGAGTGCTTGGGCCTTCAGCGCCTGGTGCTCGATCACTGCGAACGCTTATTTATCCCCGATGAGGGGCACCTCACCCTCTCGCACGGAACTGTCGTGTTGCATCTTGACGAACTTGCCGGCACAGACGAGCTTCGGGGAATACGGCTACAGCTTATGGCTGAGGCAGTAGCTCGTTTTGACCGACATACTGCCGTTGTCCTCCAGGGAAGCGAGGAAAATATCGAAAGCTTTGACCAAAGCTACCGCGCTATCGTTAGTCCCTATAACACGAGAGCCCCAATTTTCACGGATAGTATTGGACTTCCGAATTTTGAACGCGCGATCCACATAGTATTATTCAGCGGCGAAACGAAGATCTCCAACTTTCAAATTAATCGGGTAGTGCCGATTGAAAATCCGACATCGGAGCTCGGTGAGGCGCGCGCGTTGATTCCGCTCTATGGGCCAAGATTCTTCTTTGCACAGAGTGAGAGTAGAGTTAGAGGATCATAGTGCGCCTTTTCTTTTCAGCGCGAGAAACTCCGCCAACGCAGCCCGATATCCTTTGCGTCGTTCTTTTGCAGCCTGGCGCCGGACTGCTGTGACCGAGCACCAGCGCCACCGCCGAAACTCTTGATCGTCTGTTGTCGTCAGATCAATCTGATCGTCAGTCCCAATAAACTCAACCAACCAGAACGTTTGTGTTTGCCCGACCCAGCGACCAACTGCATACGCCGGAATCTTACTCCAAAGATAGCTGTGCCTTGCGGAGAGCTTGCGAATCCGTCCGATCGACTTTTTTCGAATGCCGATCTCTTCCCGCAACTCGCGAACAACCGTCTCCTTTCCGGACTTCTCTTTTTCAACACCGCCTTGCGGAAACTGCCAATGGCCTTTCTTGTCGTACCGTTCACCCAGAAAGAGCTGTCCCTTCTTGTTATATACAAGCATACACACATTGGGACGGAGCATTGAATTCTTTGATGTAGTCATAGGCATCGATACTATCGATGCTCGCACCCTTCGGACAAGGGCAAGTTCCGGCACTACCACGATCAAACAAAGGACACGCCTACCCCCATTCGCTTGCGAGGAATTCATCGACTTGCCCCAATGATATTTCACCTCGAGCGCAGTGATAGTTAAGCGATTCTGTCCATGGGATAAAGGCACCCGCGGGCAGAATCTCAATCAATTCATGAGGGTCAGTGGTCCGATAGCACGCCTCTTTTGCCCGCGCCGACTGAAGGTCAAGCACCTCGGTGATGAGCACCCGCCCCGAGAACCCGGAACCGTTACAGCTTGGGCATCCGATCGGCTCCCCCTCGCTGGGCTCTCTACAACGGGGACACAGCTTGGGTAGCAAGCGTTGATTAACAACCAGCACTATTGGTGGGATGGATCGAGAGCGGGAAACGCCGAGAACCTCAAGGCGATTGAGGCTCTGGAGCACTGAGCCTACATGGAGCGATGAAACGGTAAGGTGTCCGGTCGAGGCCGCATCGAGTGCCATTGAAGCGCTGAGCCCATCGCGCATCTCACCGATGAGGAGCACATCAGGATCGTGCCGTAATACCGAGCGAATCGCTCGAGGATAGTCGAGCCCCTGCTCTACCGCCACCTGCACCTGAACGGTGCCGGGAATGGGGGTCTCCACTGGGTCCTCAACCGTAACTACATTTCGACCACGCCGTTCAAGCTCACGAACGAGCGCGTACATAGTGGTAGTCTTGCCGCTCCCGGTAGGGCCAGTGAGAAGGATTATTCCCTCCGAACGCTCAATCGCGCCACGCACTGCTATCAGAGCCATCGGCTCCATGCCGAGTGAGGATATCTGTGGCACTCCATCACCGCTCAGAAAGCGAACCGCAACGCTTTCTCCGAAGACCGTGGGCAGGGTGCTTATACGAGCATTCTTTGGAGTACTACCGATGGCAAATGAAAATGCGCCATCGTGCGGAATGAGCTTAGAGCCGATGTTGAGGTTCGCCAGGATTTTGAGGCGCGACACCACCTGCTCATGAAACTCACGAGCGTAGGGCCGGTCGCGCTGGATCATGAGCGTCCCGTCAACTCGCATTTTTATCAATGCGCCCCCGTCGGTGGGAACCAGATGGAGATCGCTCGCCCCACGCACCGCGGCAAATTCAATCAGCGCTGTGATGAATTGCGCTGCATCGCCCGTCGGCGGGGGAAGGTTGGTTGAGGTCCGCGTTTTTTCTGAAGGTGGCACGCGAGTCACCCGTGTGAGCTCCGCTTCAAGGCGCGCCTCGGATCCCAGATACGCCAATGCGATCGCATCGATTAACACCTGCTCCGGCACCGCTGTCAGACTGACCGACATACCAGTGAGGAATCTGAGAGCCTGCTCGGTACGGCGGTCATTGGCGTGTGTTGCCACGTGCAGTAAGAGCCGCTTGGGGCCACGCAGAAGCGCCAGGGGGAGTACTTTCTGCGCAAGAGCCTCGGCTGCGGGAATAAAGGATCGCGCCTCTTCACTCGAGCAGAGTGCGAGATCCTTCGCCGTGAAATTGGAGCCCGTTAAGAGCTCATGCGAGGAGGCCGGTGTTGGTTCGCGCCCCGGATCGCTTTGCGCTTCGTTAATACATGCCATACCCCACAATCGATTCCCGCTCGCCGAGAGTTGCGCCCTCCGCTCACACAACTTCTGTGGAATCCAGCTCGATACATAGAGAACTTTGAAACCACGAGGGATGTATGAGACCAGATGTTACGACCGCGTACTGCGCAAACGAGAATCTCTTTAGCCAGCTTTATGAGGAATCACTGAAGCCTCGTCTACCTGTCGAAGGCTCTCTGGCCGACCGCGTACTCAAACACACCACCGCCGTGCAACCATTTCTCCAAACGGTCTCGAGCGAATTATGCGACAACGGTAGGGTGACCCAAGAGAGTGCCCGGAGGTCTCTTTCGTTTATGGCCCGGTCTGCGGCTACCGGCGTGGTGATTACCGGCACGACATCGCTCGCCGCGCTAGGAGTCGTTATCGGGTCACCCGTCGCCGCTGTAGGACTCGGAGTAGCCGGCCTTGTCGCTCTTCCGCCAATCGCCGAGCGGGCTGTGTTTGGTCTCGCTTCGTGGGCTGGAGAAGCGCTTGATCGGTTCAAGCATTCACTATACGACTACGAGCGATGACATGGGTCGATTGTACGGACTAAATCATCTGCTGACGACCGGCGATCTTGGTAAATACCGTCTCTAGCTTCTCTTTAAGAATCTCTGCCGTGAAGGGCTTTACGATGTACTGCGATACGCCGGCTTTTGCGGCTTGAATGATATTATCTTTGCTCGCCTCGGCAGTAATCATTAGAAAGGGGATCCCTTTGCTTCGTTGCGTTCCTCGCACATAATTTAAGAAATCGAGCCCTGTCGTCTCAGGCATATTCCAATCGGAGATAATTAATCCGAACTCCTCCCCGCCCTCTATTTTTTGCATCGCATCGCCTGCTCCTGCCGCCTCGGCGATGTTGTCGAAGCCGAGCTGCAGGAGCTGCTTCTTTACGGTTTGGCGCATTGGCGCATAGTCATCGACGACCAAGATACGCATTCGCTTATCGACCATGAACTGATTTGCTGCCATGCTTCACCAAGCTCCATTAGATACGGCGAACCGATCGCCCCCAACGTTTCAGAGGGATAGGTCGTCTAGCCCGCGGGGATACTTAAGGGTTTGACACACCTCGCACATAATCCCTGCTCTATAATACACACCCCCAGTCATTTGAGGGGGTTAGCTTCGACAGTCGAGGTTCCGTATCGTACTAGCGCGAGCTCTGAGCCCTCGGAAACCTGACCGTGATCGCGGTGCCCTTTCCGAGCTCGCTTGTTATCGATAGATCCCCGCCGAGAGCCTGCGCTCGACGACGCACCACGTCGAGTCCGATACCCCGCCCAGAGAGCTCGGTGACCTCTGACTTTGAACTCACGCCGCTCTCACACAGAAGCATAAACGCCTCCTCGGGGGTGACCGATTCCGGAACCGCCACACCTCTGGTACGGGCCACTTGCACAACAGCGCTCGGGTCAATCCCTCGCCCATCATCTTGGAAGGTGATCGTGTATATTCCGTCGATACAGGAGGATTCGATGGTCAGACAGCCAGCAGCTGGCTTGCCACGCATAGTGCGGTCAAATGGTCGCTCAATCGCGTGATCCACGGCGTTTCGAATGATGTGAACGAACGACTGAAAGAGTTCCTTGTATGGCTCACGACAGATCGATGCGTTACCACGCCACACTATCGGAAGTCCCTCTTTGCCCTCTTTCAGGAGCGTCTTCTGCCAAAGTGCATCAAGCCATCCAAGCGCAGTGGGTATCGGAACCTCCAGCAACTCTTCGATCAATCTCAGAATCTCTGGCTCTACCTTGTGGGTGCGAGCCGTTTCGTAGAGTGCACTGAGTGATTGATAGGAAAGCTTTACGAGTGGTTGCGCCTGCGTCGGCGTATGGTCGCACCTAATCTGCAGAATCTCGCGATTCTGAGTGAGAAACCGGTCGATCGCCTGATTGAGGCATGCCACGAACTCACGACCCTGCTCAGGTGAATACGGAGTTTTTGCCCAGCTACTCTCAGCGGCTTGGCACAACGATGCTAGGTCATCACACTCAAAGAGGCAGAAGCCACCTTTGATTGTATGCGTTGTCATACGAAGCTCTTGCAAGTTGTCTACGATGCGGATTGCGGCACGTGCCGAATCTATAAGATCGAGGAACTCCTCTTTTGCAGACAGAATAGCTACAAGCGCCCTATTATCTGCGTTCGTTTGTTCAAGGCGGTCTACAACTCTCCGGCGGTCGGTAACATCCTCAATAACTGTTGTGACCGAGACGAGCTCCCCAGCTTCAAGAATCGGGGAGAATTGAAGGGAGTACGTGCGGTCTAGTGCCACAAACTGCTTGGGAAGCACCTCGATGACCAGATCCCAGTCTACTCCAGAAAATGCGAGCATGAGGGGATCTAGGTCATCATCGGTAAGCGGCGTAAATTCGCGCAGATGCTTCCCCGTTATGCTTGCCCCAAAGTAGTGCTGCGCAGCTGTAGACGTTTCCGATGTAACAACGAGATTGGAGTTTATCGAAAACACAGCCTGAGGAAGGCTATCAAGAATAGCTTTAAGGTTTCGCTTTGACTGGAGCGCAACTTCACGATTCTCGTGGAGGAGATTCGAAACGGAGCGTAGCAACGTATCTTTTCGCTTGAGTTCAGAGATATCCACCGCAAAGAGTCGGAGGCCGATCGCATCCGGGCGGTCTTGGTGACACAGCCTAAAACGGATGACCCGCCGCTTTTCATCTGCTCCGATGAACTCGTGTTCAAACTCGCATTCACCGCCAGGCACTTGCACCGCGCGATGCAGCGCCGCTTCATCAAGATCCGGGAGAATGTCAAAGAGCGAAATTTTTGAACCTGGCAGGACGTTCATCCAGGAAAAGAGGGTCTG
>JBIIYC010000107.1:0-8715 GCA_044347025.1 Bdellovibrionota bacterium | reverse complement strand
GGGCTGGAACAGGCCCAGAGTCGCGGAGGTTACCACAATCTGGGGTGCAGACAAATAGTGGGGGATTGTGAGGGGGGCGGGGGCGGATACAAAAAGGGGGCCCCTGTAAGGCCCCCTTTTTATTGGTCGCTGTTAAGGACGTTGTTACTTCGTCCCGGCAGCTCCCTGGTTCAACCAGCGGTCGACGATCCCCTTAAAGTGGCTCGCTGGATACGCTCCCTTGACCGCCACGCCGTTGACGAAGAAGCCTGGAGTTCCCTGGATGCCGTTCTTGGAGCCAAGCTCGGTATCCTCTTCGATCTGCTTTTTAGCAGCTTCAGAGTTCATGTCAGCTTTGAACTTCGCCTCATCAAGCTTTAGCTCCTTGGCGGTCGCTAGGTAGAAGTCTTCGCCGAGCTTGTCTTGATTGTTGAAGAGAGCGTCATGAAACTCCCAGAATTTTCCTTGCTGCTGTGCCGCCCACGCAGCACGAGATGCAGGCTCAGCTTCCTTGTGGAATGGGAGAGGGTAGTGTTTGAAGGTCAGTTTGACATCCTTTGGATAGGCCTTGAGAACCTCTTCCATAGTATCGTGGCCACGCTTGCAGTACGGGCACTGGAAGTCTGAGAACTCAACGATAGTCACTTTTGCATTTGCTGGACCCTTTACCGGAGACTTGCCGATCTCCATCTTAACTGGGTTTTTGAATTGATTCTCCGCCTCAGCTTTTGCTTGATCCTCCTGCTCCTTCATCGCTTCTTGCTGCTTCTTTTGGAAGTATTTCTCCAGCGATGTGCCGATCTTAGCCACCCCAGCATCTGATTGCAGATAGCGATCGAATGCTGCAGAGAAGTCCTTATCGGAGATCTCGGCCTGGCTGGATGTGGTGAACATCAGACCGGAGAAGAGGGCTGACGCACAGAGGAGTCGGGTAAACGTGTTCTTCATAGTATTGAACTCTTGTTGATATGGTGTTGATGCTACTGGCTTACACTACAGCCGCCGACATGTTCGGGGCCCTGCGCATGTTCATATGAGACGAGCGTTCTGCCACTCATATTCACGAGCATAGTCACGATGGCCCTGCTAGTACGAGGTACGCGCAGAAATGGAGACAGAGCTCCTGATTGCGCGGACCGAAATAGCTCTCTGGAGATACCAGAAAAGGGGACTCGTAACAAATGGAAATTATGGGGTTTAGCAGGGCGGAGAAAAAAGACCTCCTGTTGCGCATTTCGATAGTGTGACCTCCTCCGACGCCAAGGCTTCGGCGGGCACGGTACCTTCGTTTGAGGCGCCGAAAAAATCCTCAGTGTATCTCCGAGGATACGTCCCCGGTATTTTCGTCGTCTCCATCGCGTTCCCTAAGAACTATCACAATGCGCACAAAGGAATCATTTTTCACCACCCTGCTGCTGCACCTTTCTGTAGCGCTTTCAACGGAGTTCGGGTATGCAGCTACATGACCGCGGTGAGCCCCGGTGAGAGATGCTCTCGGTAGGCGCGGTCCGTACAACATGAGGTAGCATATGGAGAAAAATATGTTTTTTTCGCTTTTAACGATTGCAGGGGTCTTTTTGGGCTTCGCATCGGTGGCATCGGCTGAGAAGCTGACGGCAGTAATTGAGACGAACCGAGGTAAGATCGAGATCGCCTTGGAGCCTGAGAAGACGCCGGTGACCACGGCTAATTTTGTCAATCTCGCGCAGCACGGATTCTACAACGGTATTACATTCCATCGAGTGATCCCTGATTTTATGATTCAGGGCGGAGATCCAACGGGCACAGGCGCTGGAGGACCGGGATATCGCTTCGAGGATGAATTCGACCCGTCACTGAAGCACACAGGCCCCGGAGTTCTCTCGATGGCCAATGCCGGTCCGGGGACGAATGGAAGCCAATTCTTTATCACTCACGTTGCTACTCCATGGCTTGATGGAAAGCACAGCGTGTTTGGTCGTGTGATTAGCGGTCAGGAGGTCGTTGATTCGATCAAGCAAGGTGACAAGATCGAAAAGATCACTATTCAGGGTGACACAACAGCTCTCTTTGCTAATCCGAAGGTAGCTGCGAAGTTGGCTAGCTGGAATGCGGCTCTTTCGAAGAAGTCGTAACTATATACGCGTGTGAGCGCGTTACATCCCCCGTCTGCGGAATCGCAGGCGGGGGATTTTTTTTGCGAGCCCTGGCAGGAGGAAGGTTCGGGTTAGATCGCTGCTCGTCGCAGTGCCTCGATTCGCTTCTCAAGGGGAGGGTGAGTTGCAAAGAGTGCTCCAGGACCGCCGGAGATCTTGAAGGCAGCTAATGCTGGCTGATCGTCATAACGGCGCTGGTTACTCGCAAGCCTCTCCAACGCAGCGATCATGTCTTGCTTGCCCGCGTATCGGGCGCCACCACGATCTGCGCGGAACTCTCTGTATCGGGAGAATGCACACACAACTATCATGCCGAGAACGCCGAGCACCATCTCTAGTAGAAACGTGACCAAGTACGAAGATGTTTGACGATCTTCGTCTCTGGAGTTCTGTGATATAGCCCACGCGATCACTCGAGCAAAAAACATCACAAACGCGTTGATGACACCTTGAAGAAGGGTCATCGTTACCATATCGCCGTTGGCGATATGCGCGATCTCGTGACCGGCAACTCCCTCTATCTCATTTCGGTTCATGGAGCGCAAAAGCCCGGTTGAGAATGCGACTAATGACCGACGCTTTGATGGGCCGGTTGCAAACGCGTTTACCTCGGGGCTGTCATAAACGCCCACCTCCGGCATCACAGGGAGTCCCGCTTTGCGCGCCAAGTCCTCAACCATAAGAACCAGCCACGCGTCAGGAGAGGATCGATCGATAACCTGAATCCCCATCGTCATCTTCGCCATAATGCGGGAGATGGCGAGGGAGAAGAGTGATCCAGTCATTCCCCAGATAAGGCAAAGAGCAGCGAGGTTATTGTAGTCAATGCCCTGTGCTGTTAGGTAACGCCCGACCCCTAGGATCTGAACAAGGATCGAGATCGTGAGTACGACGAGAATGTTGGTGAGAATAAATAAAAAGATGCGCTTCATAACCGTCTCAAAAAGTAGTTGTTGATGATCGTTGCAGTGTGACCTCGTAAAGCTTTGCGGAAGGGTTTGAGATGCATTCGCACCGCTCGCCTTTACTGAGGGGCACAGAGCAACGAAACATGCTTGAGTCTTTAACGATACTGTCGTCGAGCAGGGCCCGCAAGCTTGAGGTCGGCACCCCCTGGCAGGTGGTCTGAGCTTCCACAGGAGGGGGGGGGGGAAACACCGCCTGGTATAACGAGATTCTACGAAAAATGGATTGGAAAAATGGGGTCGGCGCCCTATTTGCCTGACATTCTTATGTTTTTTGGCTTGCTGCGAATAATTCAATGAGTTAGTGCTTATTTGCAGGTGGTGACATCTTAACAAGCATAGAACCTCGCAGTTGAGCCAAGGAAGGCGGTGACGACATGTTAATTTTAACGCGGAAACCTGGTGAAAGCCTCTACATAGGCGATCATGTAAAGGTCACGATAGTTGAAATAAAAGGCAATCAGATTCGGGTGGGGATTGATGCTCCGTCGGATCTGAGAATTTATCGAGAAGAGATCTACCTGCAGATTCTCGATGAAAACAAGAAGGCTGCAGAAGGGGTTCTGATTGACTCGTCGCTGGATGAGCTCTCGGGTGGATGGAATTTGAAGACACCTGCAGATGCGGCGACGGGCGACACAACAAAGAGGCGCGGTGGCTCTGCGATGCAGGCTCAAGCCCCGAGCTTTTTGGTGAAAAGAAAGTCCGGTGGGTCGGACAAGATAAGGACGAGTGCGGACTCTCCTGAAAAAGGGGAGGGCAAGAAATAGTCATGAGTGAGGAGTCGACACAACAACAAGATACGTTGACGTTCACGAGCACTCGTTTCGGCGAGTTCACGGTGCCCGCTGAAACAGTTATCGAGATTCCCTCTGGAATCATAGGCTTTCCGCACGCCACACGATACGTGATGCTTGAACATAAACAGCCTTTTTCGTGGCTTCACTCCGTTGATGATCCAAATCTTGCGTTCGTTGTAGTGGATGGCTTCGAATTCGGACAGCAGTTCGACGTAAAGCCCCCAATCGGCGACAAGGACTCAGATCTCAAAGCAGATGATGAATATGCGATTCTAATTATCGTGACGGTGCGGCCAGATCCGAGGCTCACCACTGCTAACCTCAAAGCCCCTGTGTTCGTTAACATGCGTAACCGCAAGGGTGTGCAGGTGATCATCGATGATGCCCGTTATTCAACTCGCTTCCCGTTGTGGAGTGAGGAGCCAGCTGCTTCTTCGGCAGATACGACGGCTCCAGAGAGTGCTCGCGATTCTAAGAGCTAGTCCGCCTGTTGCACCAGCTCGGGTGCGGGGAATGCCCCTGTATTTTCAGTCGCTTGGGGAAGTTTAGCTGCAAGCTTTTCAGACACCTCGCGTGGGTCGGCTCCAGATGGAGATATCACATCTATTGTCGGGATCGTCATACCTCACGTTGTAGGGGGCGCTACAAGGTTTTTGAGGGAGATTTCGTATGCCCACTTTAGGCTCAGATAAGTCCACTAGTTTGCCCGCAGCGAAATTCACTGATAGCCCGACGACTGACGAATCGACGCTTGCCTCAAAATGCTTTGAGGTCTCGGGCAACGTCTCCGACATCCGAAGGTCCATAGGTGCTGCTGCCCAACGAAAGCATGGCAATGCTCCATCAACGATTCAAGTAGAAACGAGAAACATTGAGGCCGAGAACCGGGAAGTTATCGGCTCGATTTCAGCGACACGCACCACGACGATAGTACCGGCTCCAGCACAGGACGATAAACCTACGAATCAAAACGCTTCGGCTTTCGTGTCTTCGCGAGGAGTATTAGAAGGGAAGTCTGTCAGTCATGCTGTGGCTACCGACACCGCACCGTCTGCAACCTTAGAAACCATGCCTCCGCAGGTCGAGAAAAAGACCAATGCATACGTGGAAATTAACCGAGAAGAGCTGGAGCTCAAGGTAAAAGCATTCCGCGAGCAACTATCGCTTGCTCAGAGCAGATTATCCACTGACGTGAAATACGATTTTGCAAAGGATCGGATGGATCCTAAGACGAGGGCGGCGTTAGGCGAGGTAGCCAAAGCTATTACAATGCTTGACGCACTTCCGGGTCTTGGGCAGCACCAGCTTACGATACACGGACACACAGACTCCAAGGCGGGATTTGTGAAGAATGACCAAGGGCAGATGGTACCGTTTGATAACCAGAAGCTCTCGGAGCAGAGAGCGAACGACTTGCGAGACGCGCTTATCACTATGGGGGTTAAGCCAGACCGCGTGGTGGCTGTAGGCCATGGAGCGTCATCCCCGGTAGCCCCTAATGAAATAAACGTCGGAGGTCGCATGGTTGACAATCCTGAGGGGCGTGCTCTCAATCGACGCGCCGAGCTCGGGTTTTCCATGGGCCAGAAGGAGTACAAGGCCTACTTGCTGGAGATGGAATCGCGTTTTGAGCGTGAATCTAGTGCACATGTTACAAAAGAGACGACCGAGGTCTTGCCACGGCCAGTGGTCGAGCATCTAGAGACGATGTCGTCGCCCAAAGCAATGATGGCGTACGGCGGCGGCATCGAAACTGCCGAGCAGAGGGAAGCCAGAGAGGCTCGCGAAGCTGCAGCCCAAGAAGCTCGTGACCTTGAGGCTCGTAGACTGGCTAACGCCCTTGAGCAGGTGTGTCAACACAAGGTGGATCTCAAGATCGCCGAATATAACGGACAATCTTCTGGCCTCGCTCTGAGAATAGATAAAGATCGCAGCGGTAACTATCTTGTCTCAGTCTTTAATCCGGACACTACGCAGACTCTCCAGACCCTAAAGTATACGCCGTCGGGATTCGAGTCCGGACGCTCTCTCAATGGTGACACAATTTCACCCTCTGCGATCGAAGACGGGTTGCTCAAGTGGGCAGCGCAACAGAGGTAACACCTTTGTGCTAACGGTGCGCTAGCAGGGATACTTGTCGTTACGTAGCTCCGGTACGCGGGAATACGGGAAAAAGAGTCGCACGTGATCTCGGCAAACAGTAGGCTCAGCGAGGAACACCTACTTGTGAGTAAAGCGCTACCGATATTGTTGGCCCCGCACTACTTCTGCACATGTAGCGACGTATCACTTTTGCGCGGGGCTAAAGATTTCAGTTCTCAGGCGGAAGTTTGAGGCGTTTCCACCTCCGCTCTAACGAGCTACGGCGCACAAGCCGCTTGCCCGTCCGCCGGAGCTTTAGCGTAGGTGGAATTCTTTTGGCCTTCGTTTCTCAAGTCCCCGTTAGCAATAAGGAGAAAATACCCACTAGCTCGTATTTTTATTGTGGCGTTACGCACTTGCAGACAGCTCGTTCTGCTCGCAGCCAGGTACGGTGTCTCTTCCTTGAAATTAATCGATGAGCCCGGGCCTTGTCGTCTCTCGTTCGAGCGAGTACTCGACGCTAGTATTTCACAGTCCTCCAAATCGATCGTATCATAATCACCGACCGCATACTTTTGTGGTCATCTCTGTGGGTTATACTAGTACAACTTGTGAGTAGTTCGCCGTATCAACACTGGGCTGTAAGCCCAATGGGACTCGTGTATCTTGGACACAAGTAAATTTCTCACGAAAGAGAATGGTATACTAGTTTGCTAATTGTTGCCTACCGGTTTTGTACCAAGGCGCTCTGTAAAACGGAGGAGATACCCATCCGGATCTTGCACCAAAAAGTTCCGCTCCCCGTGCAAGATCTGATTTTCTCTATACCAATTCTCCTCGACCGGCTTACGCAGCTGGATTCCGCTTGCCGCTAAGCGACTCGCGAGAGCTTGGGCATCTGGACAGTCGATTGATATGTTGAGGCCCCGACCTCTTGGGTAATCAAGTGGCTCGATAATCCACAGTGCTGAGATACCTTCACGAGGCCTATCCTCCTCGATCATAAGTTCACTGGCGTGGAATGACATGTAAACGAAACGGTTTTCTGGGCGTTGAAACATCACTTCAAATCCGATGATGTCTCGATAAAAGTGCAGACTTTTATCTAAGTCGCTAACCGACAGCTCTGGAACTAACGATTTCATAGGCTCCTTAAAAGCGAGTATACGCGGGGTTTCAATGAGCGGGCGCTCAGGCCCGCTCATTTCATGAAGCCTGCTGCTACGAGTGTCGATACTGGCGCTTTTTCGGCTCAAAAATCCCCATTCTCGACTCTCTCGCGATGCAGTTTTATGAAATATGCGCTCCGGCAAGCCGTTCTCATGGAGTGTTGCACAGTTTACGTAGCCCGAGTAACAAAAATCTCCTCTGCTGCGGCGAGCTGCAGGGTCGTGGCGCGGCGTCTTCGGCCCACAATGTGTTGAATGTGCCACCGCCGGCACGCCTGCGCAACTTTTGAGCCTGCATCCTCGCCCCGCACTCTTTCGCTTGGCCTCGCGACGAGGATATTTTTGTTACACGTTCTTGATACTGCCGTATTGCTCCACCATCAATCACAATCGACGTGCCATTAAAGAATTCACCACTTGGTGAATTAAGCAGAGAGACGAAAGCCCCCAGATCCTCGGGCCTGCCAAATTTCTTGCAAGGAGTAAAGTTTTTCCAGTCGTCAAAAATCTGCGCCACGGGTACCCCAGCCTTATCGGCATACTGTGCAGCGAGCGAGGTCACGAGAGGCGTATCGAAGTATCCTGGACAGATGATGTTAGGTGGTACACCGTCTGCTGCAGCTTCAGTCCCTATACACTTCGAGAAAGCGTTCAAGCCGGTCCGCGCAGTGCTTTGCACGATGGAGGATGGCTCGGGCTCAAGACCAAAGCTAGACCCGATACATATCAGTCGTCCGTATCGCCTTTGTCGCATGTGAGGTAGAAGAGCGCGGGTTAACTTGATAGCAGGCTGTTTGCCGGGCCTCTCCAGCCATCTCCGCAAAGAGTTTATTTTCTGCTACGCTGCTCTGTAGGTGCTGAAAGGTAGACGTTTATGGACCCTCTCAAAAATTTAGTGTGCGAGCCGATCGGGATAATTCGGACGGAGATGCAGGTAAAGTTTGATGCTCCTCGTCAGCCCGATCCTGCACAGACGCAATCCCACGTAATTGAGTTGTTTCCGGGGCACGGATACGAGGAGGCGCTCCGCGATCTTGAGGGTTTTGAGCGTATTTGGCTCATCTGGTGGTTTGATCGGAATACCAACTGGCGTCCGATGGTGCGAACCCCACGGGGAGACACTCGACGCCGTGGAGTGTTTGCGACCCGTTCGCCACATCGTCCCAATCCGATCGGAATTACTAATGTGCCCCTGATCGAGATCCGAGGGCGCGAGCTCATTGTGGGGCCAACGGACCTGCTCGATCGCACAGCGATTCTCGACATTAAACCGTACTTGAGTGGCGTCGATTCATTCCCCAATCAGCGGCAAGGTTGGCTTCAAGAGGTGGAGGCGCAGGGCCCTCTCCAACCCATCTATACAGTTGTGGTTGCACCTCAAGCGCTCGAGCAGCTTACCTGGTTGGCAACCGCATGGCAGATTGACTTCATGCCCAAGATTCGCTCAATCCTGGAGCGGGATCCCTCGCCGAGCCGGCGTCACCGAATCACTGGGGAGCGAGATGGTATATTTCGCATGAGTAGTGGAAGTTGGCGTATTTTCTTCTCTCGCGATGATAGTTACGTCACGATACACCGCATCGCT
>JBIIYC010000014.1:0-27725 GCA_044347025.1 Bdellovibrionota bacterium | reverse complement strand
CCGAATCGTAGACTTCGCTATCTCTCGATTCCACGCGCAAATCACGCTCTCCCCCGGAAGTTGCGCGATAGCAGACCTAAAATCCCGGAATGGGACTCGTATCAATGGAGAGCCCCTATCGACCCTCCCTCGCGAGCTACAAGACGGGGATGCAATCGCATTTGGCCGATATACCTTTACTTTCATGCATCCGAGCTCGTTATACCAACGGCTACGAGGCGTGACCTTTGCTGATTAAACACCGCACGGTGAACAGAGGGCGCAGGATGGTGGGCGCAGGACGTTGGCACCTTCGGATACGTGCACAAGCAGGATCACGTTATGTGCGCGCAATTACAGAGCTTGGTGCCGTTGATTACACCTCACTTCATCGATGGTCCCCAGTTTTTCTACGCTGCCAGCAGGGTGGTGAAAAAGGGTTCCGTCGTGAGCATTTTGAGAGTTTTGACGAAACGAGGCGGAGATGACGAAAAAACCGGAGGCGTATCCTCTGAGATACGTTGAGGATTTTTTCGGCGGCTCCAACGAAGTTGCAGTCAAACGATCGAAATGCGCAACAGGAAGTCTTTTTTCACCACCCTGCTAGAGATCTGGAGCTCGGCGAAGCTCAATAGTGAACTCACTCCCCTGCCCTGGAGTGCTTCGAGCGGTAATAGATCCACCAAGCTTCTCGACGAGCTTTTTGACACACGCCAGTCCGACGCCGGAGCCCTCTATGGCCTCCTCTCCAGCCCGGTTGAAGGGCTCAAATATGTGCGAAATTCTATCCGGGGCAATCCCTCGTCCATTATCCCGAATAGAGAACGATACTCGACGACGAGTCGTTGATGGCGCACCCTCAATCGCGATTACAAGCGATCGTTGCTCGCTCCGGTACTTGATTGCATTCGCCACCACGTTACTCACGATTTGGTAGAGTTGCGTCTTGTTACCTAACACATGCGGAAGGTCTGAACCCAACGTGACCTGCGCAGAGCAGCGCCCGATCTCTAACTGAAGATCGTCGAGCACCTCGCGAACAACATCACCTATCTGGACCGGCTCAAGTGCCCGATCAGCCGCCGACACGCGAGCTAACTCCAACACTCCCCCCACCAACTGCTCCAGTCGATGAATAGCTTTGCTCATAAAATGAAGGGGCTCGTTCATCTCGGCTACGCCCAGCCGCCTCTGCTCTTCCTGCAAGACTTCAAGCATACCACGCATCGTTACGATGGGAGCCTTCAAGTCATGCGAGATCATGTATGTAAACTCATTGAGGTCTCGATTTCGTTCCTCAATTTTCATCTGGCTGAGAACGGTTGCTGTCACGTCCAACGTAATTGAGAGCGCAACGTACTCATCAGCCACATGGTCAAACACCGGAACCGTTCGAGTTTCCAACCACAACATCATTCCTGATTTGTGATAAAAACGGTACCTACACTGAAAGGGCTCACCCGTGGCAACGATCGCCATGGACTTTTCAACCATCTCTCGATCATCTTCGTGAACGTGGCGCATCATGAAGGTGTCACGACTTCGGTACACCTCATTCAGAGAAAATCCGGTGAGGACCTCTGCATACGGACTACACCACAACACTTTGCCATCCGGCTGATGAATAATAACCGCGGCAGCAACATTATCGGTTAGAATTTTATACCTAGTCTGATGATCAAACTCAGACTGCTTCAAACGCTCGGTCTCGGCGAGTATCTTTCGCAAGGCCCCCTGCCACGGAAGCAGTCGAACAACAAATGGTCTTTTTGCATCAACCACCTGCTCGGGAGTGGGAAGCGCAAGCGTCCGTTGAATGAGGGCGAGGCTCCACAAGGTCGCCCCCACAAGCAAAACTCCAATCATGAGCACGACAAGCAGAGCCGCGATCACCCGCGCCCCCACGACTCATAGATCTGGTACTCCGAATCGAACTCTCGCGCGGCATCATGCACCAGTTGCCGCTGATCTTTGGCTGAAACGCCGAGAAATTCCCAAGCCTCCTCTAACAGAGGCACGTATATCCGCTTATAGGAGGCGACATCTTTGCCCCCCTCAAACCCGGACGAGTGCACGATAATGTCACTTACCTTAACAATCCCCGTGAGCGAGTCGCGGGAAAGGTCTCCCCACGGTTGGTGATGATTGCCAATTACATCGTAGAGATCCTGTGAGAAGTTCCAACGCTCTGCGAGCATCTGCCCCACGTGGGTGTGCGCAAACGGATAGACACGCACTTCGGCTGCGACGCTGTCGATCCCGTCAACGAGCCCTTTACGGACAACACGCTCGTAGTTATCCATGTGCTGTTGCAACATCAGGAGCTTTCCGATGTCATGCATCAATCCGGCGAGAAATGCTTGGTCTCCGCTGCCTGAATGCAGTGCGCGCGTCAACACTCGAGCAGTAAGCGCAGTCGCGATATTGTGAGTCCAAAAGCTCGCACGCAGATGGTGCTTGACGGGGAAGAGGTTCGACAAAGCGGTCGCATTGAGGAGGTTCTTAAGTTCCGAGAGGCCGACAACATTCACGGCATCTGCGATAGTGCGACTTCCCCCTCCCCGATCGTAGAAGACAGAATTTGCAATCTTGAGAACGCGCGCGGAGAGTCCTTCATCGGCCTCCAGCACCTCGATGTAATCATGTGCTTCGGCGTTCGGATTCGTTGCAAGCATAAACGCTTGCTGTGCAGCCCCTGGCATACTGGGCACAGATTTCAATCCGAGCGAGTGCAATATGCTCGCGCGGATTCCCTCCGGCAACAGCATCCGCTTCTCTTCCTGTTTTTTGGCGCCTAGCCCGAATAATTTTTTAAACATATCAAATCTTTACGATGAACGCTTCGGCGACACCGATGCGCCTCGAAATACGTTCAATAGGCAATAGAAACTCGTCCTCTACCGTAAAACACCGCCCTCCGGTGGCACCCCCACCCTTACATCGACTCAGCCCCATCCCGTAGCTGGTGGGCAGCATGCGTGGGACGCCCCTCACGTCGAGCCCGCCTACGCCGTTTCTTCGTGATATCAAACCCTTACCGTCGTCGAATCTGACTCCCATTTGCGTTACGGTCGCGACAGAAGTAAGATGAATCAAGAACTTACCGGGGCAAGGGCCCCCGATGGCGCGTGTGGCGCCTCTGTGTGCTCGCGTCAAAAAGGCTTTCTACATGCATAAAGTAGCTCCATGCGATTCTCATCCCTCGTGCCCAGCGGACAAGGTAGTCCTCGTCGTTGACGATGAGGCGAGTATCCGCCAGTCCCTTGAGGGAATATTGAAAGATGAGGGGATCGCGGTTGTGACTGCGCCCGATGGCGAGAGTGCTATTTCCCAGCTCGCTGCGCATCGCCCTGCCCTTGTGCTGCTCGACATCTGGATGCCCGGCATGGACGGCGTTGAGACACTGAAGAGAATCAAGGAGATCAGCCCCGAAACTCCTGTCGTTATGATTAGTGGCCACGCAACGATATCGACAGCTCTTACCGCAACCCGACTGGGCGCACTCGACTTCCTTGAAAAGCCTCTTGAATTAACGTCGACGTTGCATCTGGTGCGAAAGGTGCTCAACGCAGACAGCACAACGAGTGGTGCACCGGCGGCTCGCTGGGAGCCCGTGGAGGGGTCGCAGACCACTCAATCCGTGCGCAAGCCACTGAACCTCAATCCAGTTGTATTCGCAAACCAAACCCTGCGAGGTCGCGCCCTTCGTCAAAAGACGATCGCGCACGCTGCGATACTGTATGGCCAAGGACTACACTCCGGGCGCAAGAGTGGTCTCATCCTTGAACCACTCCCAGCGAACTCTGGCATTCACTTCGTTGGAGTTTCCGACGCGACCGCAGTTCCAGCTCACGTTGACTTCGTGGAGTCTACCGGCTTTGCAACAACGGTCCGGCTCGGACAGACGCAAGCAGGAACGATCGAACACCTCATGTCAGCGCTGTGTGCGTACGGAATCTCGAATCTGCTTATCAAATGCAACGGCGAAGTCCCAGTGATGGATGGATCCGCTCTTGAGTTCTGTCGCCTCTTTGATGATGTTGGCCTTACAGAGCAGGACGGAGAGTGGTACGAGCTCGCCGTTTCTGAGCCCCTACAAGTAGGCGATGGCAAGGAGTGGATTAGGATCGAACCAGCTGATGAGTTCTCAGTTGAATACACTCTGCGATACCCGGAGCCGGTAGGCGAGCAGCATTTTGTCTTTACATTGCGTGACGCAGCATCGTTCCGCTCGGAGATAGCACCGTCGCGAACCTTTAGCTTTGTTAAGGATGTTGGGCATCTTCAGCGACAGGGACTCGCTCTTGGCGGCCGATTCGATAATTTCCTCCTCATCGGCTCGGAGGGTGCAATCAATGATGCCTGGCGATTCCCGAACGAGCCAGTGCGACACAAGATTCTGGACGCTATCGGGGATCTCTACCTTCTTGGTCGCCCGCTGCGTGGAAAGGTGACAGCCTGCATGACGGGACACTCTGACAACATCGAGCTTCTCAAGCGCGTTCGAGAGCTACTCTCACGCGGATAGAGAGGCGAATCGATGCAGCGAGACTCGGGCTTTACAGCACCTTATCCGGAGCACATCCGAGGAAGGTCAAAAGCTCATGCACCACAGCGGTGACCTCCGGCGCCCAGGTTCTCGGGTCGGCGCGCATCGAGGAGATCCCTTCAAGCACCAACTTGGTTGTGTAGCGCTCGTTTGTAGCCACAGACTCTACCACGACGACTTCGTCTTCCGGATCATACGAGAATACAGCCGTGTCGATAGTGGCCGAACGCGCCTGCGCAAGAAAGGCATGCGCCAGAGGGTCTCGTAGTGATGTGAGCAACGCGAGGGTCGGCTTGGTCGCCGCAAAAAAACGCTCGCTCGCCACTGCAACCCGAACATACGAGGCATACAGGCGACGTAGGTCGCTCTCTTGAGCCTCAGAGAGAGCGGCAGCATCAACATCATTCCACCGCATACCAAACTCTGAGCGACATACTGACCAGAGATTTACCCCCCGAAATTCAACTCGCAGCAATGAATCACTTGGAACCGCCTGCAACCACGACGCTGTCTTTGTGACATCATCAGGGGTTGTCTCTGCCGACAGATCTCGCACCCGGATACTCGACCAGAGAGCGAGAGAACGCTGCTCATTTGCGCAACGCGCACACTGAAAAGGGGTGCGAACGACGGCGCCGTTTCTATCCCGACCACATGCCGGAACACCACCATCGCATCGAAGCAAGGCAACATCAGCCCCATTCTTCGCGAGGTAGTTGCTCACTAAGTAGAGCAGCCCCCCTTCTTTGTGCAGCAAACCGTAGGGAGAGAATACTGAGAGCTTCATAGTGCACACACAGACACTGGTTGTTTAGAATTCGGATCCCTGTACAACATATAACACGCGACCCCATCAACCTCCGCTAGTGATGGACTCCAAATCTTTTCAATCTTTGCATCGCCCCAAAGTGTTTCCCGAAGCTGTCCATGTTTTCCGACCGTATCATCCAGCGGAAACTCCAACACGGACTCTCCAGCAGCAGTACCTATGTGCAGAGGCTCGTCACCTACTCCATGTAGAAAATCGGGGCGAAGGCCCTCCCGATTCGAATTAATTACCAGCAAAGAGGGCACACAGCTCGCGTCTCGCAGAGCGATCCCCACAACCGGTCGAGCGCGGTCTGAATGAGACGAGGGCACCTCTCCCTCATGCACCTGTCGATCGGGGCGGAACGGAGCCGCACTATACGCCACTGAGAACTGGGGTGATACTATCTCGATCACTACCCGCGAACTGGTCAGATTCACCCGCCCCTGAGGACACGATAGATGCACTTCAAGACCACAAACGCCCGAGGCCTCCAGATTAAGAGCGGGAAACGCATCTTCCAGACGGAGACCATCAGGTTGATTCAGGCGGCCGCCATCGAGCTGCACGGACCGTCGTTCGATCCCCTTGCCAAATACCGTCAACTGACACACTACCGGGTAATGCCCTCCAGCGCTTCCTGATGTCGGGAAGAAGTGAATCCTGGACTTAACCACCTGCGTCGAGAGGCAGAACATGAGGGACCGAACCGAATTTACGATCTGCTTATCCATACGCTGCAACTCACCACGATAGCAAACAACGGAACTGCTCCTGTTCCTCACTTTCACCCGGAATTCGCTCGACAACTTGGCATGCAATTCGCGAGTGCAGGCGTGGGGAAATTCGAAGATACCCTTGAACAGCCCCCTTACTCCACGATGAGTCATTGAAGGTACTCAACAACTCCTCTTCGAGTGCAACAGCCGCGCACCCCTTTGCGGGGATCGTGATCGACCACTCCGGGGAGCGTGAGCCATAGAATAGCCGAATAACTACCTGCGAGATCTCCTCGGCAGCGTTCACAAAAAATACAATGTGGGAGCGTCTTGCGCCGAGGATCAAGGGAATGAAGGAGTTCTCTCGTCCAAGAACGAGTTGCGGAGCTGAGAGGATATCGAAATGACTACCCATCTGCTGGCGGCAGAAATGCCGGCACCCACCAGGCGAGGTAACTTCAAGATGACCTTGCGGGACGCCCCCCTGCATCTTTAACCCAGCCGCGAATGGCTCCAGTTCGAGGATACCGACCTCGTTCTGAGGAAATTCAAGTTCAACGGAGTTCACTAAAACTCCAGCCACATCGTAAAGCTTACACGATGTAGCCACACGACCCGTCGCCGAGGATCCCTCCCCTGATGCTACGAGCAACGTCGAGGAAAAGAATGATGGGCCTGCCACCCAAAAATGATCCGTAACGTGAGAGCTACTCATACCGAAAAATCCCGTACGCCCGACTCAATGCACCAACGCAAACCAAACGACGGTATGCCGTGAATAGCTTCGAGCTTGCTAAGCCCGAGATGCGGGGGTCGATCCAAAGACCAAGTTCAATCCCCCACTAAACACAACTTCTCTGAAAATATCAATCGATTGCAACCCGTTAGGAACCTTTTTGAAACCCCGCGAACGAACTCGCCGTCGATTCATGAAGAAGTAGGGCTGACGCAAACCCTACCAGAAAAACCTGTGTTTTACACCAGAGAACTTTACTCGAGAACATGCCCAGAACGAGGCTAAAGTTTTCCCGAGGGTGTGTCGTACTCTAAGGAGAGAGGCTTCTCTATGCAGATGCAGACAATCGCTATGGCACCCACCTCCGACAAACCAGAAACAACGACACCGAGATCCGGTGCAGTCACTGATGCAGGTGAAAAAGCAACTCTGTACTGGTCCTTCGTAATGGTGGCCGTGTTTCTCGTGTGCTCGCTGTTGGGCGTTCTCATGCAGCGCTTGTACCAAGGCTCCTCCCTTGCAGAGTCAGCTCGGGTCGCCAAGAAGTGCCGATTCGATCCCTCATTCAATCCGGTACTGTGCGCAAAAGTCCTCAACGACGAGACGATCCCGAAAATGGTGAAGGATAAGTTTCGCGGCACGCACAATCATCGTGCAGTCTTTCAACTCTATTCCGATGACGACGATCTCACCCCACCACCGGGCATCAGGCGATAACTTTCTGGCGCGAATGTGACATGAAGCCATCCACTGCAAATGCTATTCACGGCGCTTTTTCCGCACTCGTGCGCCGCAGTTTCATGCACTACGCAGGCTAGTTCCCCAATCCTACGTTGAGATTAGGCTCCTCCACGGCGAGTGGTGCGGGCTCCTCCACAACCTTCGGCGTGGTGGGTTTTGAAGGGATGGTTTGAATAGTCGGCACATTCGGAACTGGCGCGGAAGGTAACGCAGCCGCAGGCAAACGACCCGCTCCATTCATGCCCGGCCAATCCGACTCCTCCATCATCCAACGTTGATGCATCTGCTCAGTCGCATTTTGTTGCGATGCGTAGCCCAACGCCTTTACCGGAATACGCTCAAGAGATCCCGGCATACTTCCACCTCGCAGCATCTTGGCAAGCTCGCGAGTCTTGGACATCTCAACCGATCCAGCCGAGAGGATTAGCGCCGTTGATGGCTCGACAAGACGCGCATTAACATACACACGCTCGGGCGACACGACGTACGTACCGACGACAACGGCTGCCAAATTACGGTGTGGCTTGACTGCACGTGCATCACGAGAGAGCGCAAACTCGCCGGAGGAATCGAGGAACTGAAGGGCATCCGCCTGCCGAAGCTCCACAACGTCGAAGCCCTTCATGGCCAGCTCGCTCATCAGTTGCTCGCCTACCATCCGCCCAAACGTCGAGGAGGCATACAGGTCATCGATATTTACAAAGGTAGTAACTCCTATCGGACCGGGAGCCGAGCCGCGGTAGTACCGGTCGATCTGTGCTGCAAGCAGCGCCGTTTTAAACCGCCCCGGTCCGTAGTTATCGTAGTCCTTCATTGGGATTGGCCAGTACGCCGGGACATCGTCGTAGCGGGGGCTACACGCCGTTAGCGACACGGTTGAACTCAGTGCGAGGATAGCCAGCGTGTGGCATACTCTTTGAAATGTACACAAACCGATGGCAGTTGTAAGCTTACGCTGTAACGCACCTAATGGAGTAACCATAGTAACCTCATGCAGATAGCTATCACTCGGAGATTCCATCCCCGAATTCGCGCGGCCTGGCGCGTCATTTTATTGACGGGCCTCCTTAGTACATCGAGCTGCTCATTTTTGGGCCGTCACTTCGGTGAGTGGTGCAATACTCGTGCTTACGTACGAACCGACCTCCAATCCTTTATGGATCAACGGTTTACGCCAAAGAGCCCCGTTCGGACTGGGGTAATTCCATTCGTGGTGCCGGCAAACCTTGCCGCGCGGAGCGATCAACAGCCAGGACTCGGCAACGAGCTCGCGTGGGCTACGCAACGAAAACTTCTTGAAACCGGCGTCTTCCCCATCATCGAGGTTCTGAACCGCCAAGATTGGCCCCGCAAAAAAGAGGAGTTCTTTACCGGGAACTTCGGTGCCCTCGCGTACGCTCGGGACGCGGGATACGATGTGATCGTAATCGGGTATCTTGATCCGATCGTCAGACTAGATACATGGACAGTCCACACTAAGGTCATCGAAGTCGCTTCAGGCGTTACGCTGTGGTACGGCTCGTCCACCGTTAATACCGATCGAGCTGACATGTGGGAGACCAGCAGCACGCTTGGCTTAACGGACCGGCGCCCCGATCTCCTCTACACGAGGGAACTGCTTGAAACCGTGACATCGTGCATCGCCTACGACATGACCCACGACCCGGAAGTTGACGATTGATTATCGTTTCGGTCCGACCTTCGGCTTCAGCGCCTGAAGCTCGTCGATGGCATCAAGCACCTCTTGGGCGTGTCCCGAGGGCTTTACGGTCGTAAACACGCGGACAACTATGCCGTTTGCATCGACCAAGAAGGTTCGACGGTGAATCCCTTTAAAGGTACGGCCCATAAATTTCTTCTGGCCATACACGCCGTACGCCGAGCTAACCTTGAAATCACCATCAGAAACAAGTGGCACCGATAGAGAGTACTTTGCACAGAACTTCGCTTTAGTTTTCTCGTCACCACCGGAGATACCAATGACCTGCACGTTCCGCGCTGAGAACTCCCTGAGCAGCGCTGAGAACTCCTGTGCCTCCACGGTGCACCCTGGGGTGTTATCTTTGGGATAGAAATACACCACTGTGAAGCCCCGTCCTGGAGCTCCGATGCCGAACACCTCTCCGTCCTTGTCTTTCAAGGTAAACTTCGGAGCCTTATCACCCTCTTGCACCTGCTTCTCACTCATAGCTTCCCCACCCTGCTACTGGCAGCTTCCATTGTGTCGCTCCTGAGGCATTACCTCAAGTAGCATACTCCCGGGAACACAAAGAGTAGCTTCCTTTTTTCGCCCCCATCTCGTATGGATTGATATATGCAAACACCACCACTGGAGTGCACATCGCTTCCTCCCTCCATCGCCCCCTGCGAACATATTGCGGGGAACGAGAAGTTTATCCTCAAGGCCTTTGAACTTCAGAAACAGCACCTCCGACCCGATGGCCGATCGCTTGTCGATGTGACCCTGGATCTGGAAGATGGTGCACCCGTTGGGCAAGAGGAGCCGCTGCGGCACCTGTTTACGACCCTTCTGAAGAGCCCTGCGAATGCCGTCGCTCAAGCTGGAGTTCGCATTCATCCCCCTACTTCGATGCACTGCGCGCGAGATCTCGAAGTCCTGGTCTCTGCAGCGGGCGATCGACTCTCGTACATCACCATCCCAAAAGTGAGAACGGTGCGCGAGGTGCTGTGGTGCGTTGGTCTGACCCGGCACTACCTCCAAGCGAACGGTTGTGAGCGTCCCATCCCCCTACACTTACTCATCGAAACACCGGAGGCCCTGGGCGCACTAGACGCACTCGCCGCGATTCCCGAAGTTGAAGCGCTCGACTTTGGGATTATGGATTTCATCTCCCAACTCGGCGGCGCAATTTCATCTAGCTGCATGAAGAGCCCCGGTCAATTCGACAATCGGCTGATTGCGGAAACAAAGAGCCGAATCGCCCTTGCAGCTCTGTCGCACAACAAGGTCCCTTCACACAATGTGACTGTTGATGTGAGAAACCCTGAGCAGTGCTTCAACGATGCCTATCGAGCGCGGCATGAATTTGGATTCCTGCGAATGTGGAGTATTCACCCCGATCAGATCGCCCCGATCATCAGGGCGATGTCCCCCTCGCACGAGGAGATTGAAGAAGCCAAAGAGGTTCTCACAGCCGCTGCCGCAGCGAACTGGGGACCGATCGAGATCGGCGGGAGGCTCCATGATAGAGCATCGTTCCGATACTATTGGGGGGTTTTGTCGGCGAGCGGAAACCGCCAGTAGTCGCTACTACTCCTCAGCACCAGCATCGTCTCGGAGAGAAAGGGTCAAGCGCTCATTAAATCCGGTAGTATCAAGCACCTTTTCGATGGAGTTCTTAGGGAGCCCCCGCTCTTTGGCTACGGTGTCGAAACGCTTTCGATCGACATACTCCCGTATTACCTCAAGGGCAAACTCAGGATAGAGGTCGCGCACTTTCTGCACATTGACCTCAGTTCTCTTAACTTTCGTAAGAGCGCAGCGCCCCACTGGCCCATCGTAGGCAGGCTCCCCCTCAATCAACTTTTGACGGATCGCCTCCTTTAATTTGTTTTCCCGTGCCTGAAGGAACGCCAAGTCATGGGCAATAGAGGCACTGAGCTCGAAGCGTTTGCGGGTGATCTCGGAGTATTCCCGCATCAGATCGGGAACTGCTTGGTTGAGCTCTGCAGCACACGTTGCCTCAAGCCGAGCCAAATAGTCATACAACGCGATAGCAACCTCAGCATCGAGCCGCGCGTAATCGATCTGACTGTTCGACAATGGGCGGAGAGACCAATCACTGGTCTGCTCCTCCTTACTCAACTCAATCCCCAACAGAAGTCGGCAGCAGGTGCGTAGCGTGTGATTCGGTAGATCCGGTCGGAGTTCGCGAGACATATACAGGGTGTCCTTGATCCCACGGACCTTCATATCGTACCGAGCGAACTGCCGCTCCTCGAAGGCGGCGTTGTGCGCGATGAAGAGCTGATCCGGCGAGGCTAACATCGGCCCTAAGGGGAGCGGAGCCCCGGTTGCTAGGACATCGACCAAGAGGACTCGCTTTGTGGCCGGGATGCCTATCTGGATGAGACACAACTGCTCATTTCCCGTTTGCCAACCGCTGGTCTCTGTGTCGACCGAAATTATCGGCTCGTCTTTGATTGACTCGGCTGCCTGTACAAGCTCCTCCGCGGTGCGGATCCAGTCGAACTGATAGGTCGGGGTGGCATACATAAGCATCAGGAGAGGCAGATAGCTAGGCAACTAAACTCTATAACGCACTCCTTTTACTCTCCTCAAGAGAGAACTGCGCCCCCAGAACTCTACCAGCGAGGCTTGGCGTTTCATGCTGGACGCGGTAGTGTCTTGCAGGCACCGATACAAAGATTAACCACCCCCCTCAGTAGGCGCCCTGCGTTGGCTGAGGACCGGGATATTGTTAGACGTCAATGAAGCGACTCGTCGTAAAAAAGGTTCTCCCCTGGCTCATAACTATCGGGGCGCTCTATTTGGCCTTCCGAGGGGTGGAGTGGGAACTGCTGTGGTCCCATATAAAGAGTGCCCAGCTTGAATGGATCGTGGTCGCCGTACTTCTTACCATCGCCTCCTACTGGTTACGCGCAGCTCGATGGCCCCTACTCTTCCCAAGCGTGAGCTTCCCCCTCCTCTCATCGTGGAAAGTGCTCGTCCTAGGCTTCTTCATGAACAACATCCTTCCGGCTCGAGCCGGCGAGATCGTTCGGGCACACCTCGGGGCAAAGGTCCTCGGCAAACCGGGAACCCTCGTCCTGGCGACGGTAGCGAGTGAACGCCTGGCCGATGGACTGACGATTAGCCTCCTCTTCGCCTCGATAGTAGGCTTCTTCGGCCGAGGCAAACTGGACCCAGAGATCGCCAACAACCTGCTGTATGTCTCGTACCTCTTCGCAGCCGTTGCAATCGGGGTCATCGTCGTTCTTTCGATGAAAGACGCCCTGTTCACACTCTTCGAGCGCTTCGCTGAAAAAACGAACGGAAAGGCGTCTAAGTATGCCCTTTCTCGATTACAGATATTCATCGATGGATTGAGCCCCCTCAGGACTCCTCGCAAGGCGTTCTGGATCGCATGCTGGTCGGCGGTCATTTGGGCCGTCGAGCTTGGTGCATTCACCGCAGTTACCCGCGCATTTGGCAGCACCCTTCCACTCACCGGGATAGTGATCTTTCTCGTCGCGGTCAATTTCAGCTCTCTTATTCCAGCAGCACCAGGTGGCTTTGGAGTTATAGAGCTGATCGCCAAGAGTGTTCTGGTCTCCGTTGGGGTGGACAGCGATGAACTAGCCCTGAGCATGGTGCTCGCGCAACACATGATTCAGTACGCAGTTATCGGCATCCCTGGAGCGTTCTTGCTCTCGACCCTCCGTTCGCAGCTGAACGACATGTCAGAAGAGCTACAGGTACAGGGGCAATCAGCCTCAGCCCCTCGCTGTTAACGATCGCACAACGGGTAACGGCCCCGTGCACGCTCCCAGGATCCCCTCAACCCAGCCACTTTCCGCCACTTCGTCGGCATTTTCTGCACCTGGATGCTTTGCCTCGCTTCCCTAGCGCTTTTCAGGATCCAGTTTGAGGATCTGGGTTGATCCGAAATACTCCTCCTGCTCGGAGGCCTTCACCGATCGTAGCTTATCGATCATCTCAGCCATACGCTTGGCGTCATTTTTTATCGCCGCCAGCGCCCCGACAAACTTTGGATCGCTTTTCGGTAGCTGATCAAGGAGGAAGCAGTTCAACAGAATCGAGCTAAGAGGTTGCCCAAGCTGATGCGCCGCTGTGCCGGCAAGCTGCCCGACCGCGAGCTGCCGCTCCTGATCAACGAGCTTCTGCTGCATGCGGTGAAGCTCCTCATTGGCCCGTCGGAGATCTCGATTAAGGTCGCGAATACGTAGGAGCGCATTCACGCGAGCTTGCAGCTCTTCATAGTTCACGGGCTTCGTAAGGTAATCATCAACGCCCTCTGCGAGAGCTTTAACTTTATCCCGAACGGTATCCCTCGCGGTCAGCATCAACACCGGGACGAAGTCTTCGGGGTGCTGCCTCTTGATCGTTTGACAGACCTCGAGTCCGCTTATGTCTGGCATGGTGTAGTCAAGAATCGCCAAGTCCGGCAACCCCTTTGATACCACCTGAAGAGCCTCCTCTCCATTTTTGACGACCACCGGTGTATAGCCGAGCACCGACACAACACTCGCCACAACTATTCGGGAATCGGCATCGACATCTGCGATTAAGATGCGGCGATGTGAAGGGGGCTTAACCTCTGTATCCATACCCCGTTAGATTACCATACAAGGCAGGAAGACTCGCACCTAAAGACTAATCTGGCGAGATATCCAAGGTTCTGCGAGTCAATCGCATCCATAGCCACCTTGGTAGCGGTCTCGAACGCCTGGCGATACATCGGCAGGCATGTGTGGCACTTACACGGTCTCGGAGCTCGAGCGAATCGCCACGCCTGAGAGGACCTCCTCTTTGAGCTCCGGATCAGTGTCTAATAACATGGTTAGAAAATCCGCCATCTCGGCCTTGGCCACAGAATCGTCTCCGAGCTTGTCAACGATGGAACCGAGCAGAAAATCGAGGGCCTGCTCCTCTGAGCTAAATACCTGCTGCGGCTCCTCAGACTCGCATCCGCCACAACATCCCTGCGCCTGAATCGGAGCGGCGGTACGACTTCCTACCTGTGTTAATCGTTGTGCTGGTGCTTCCTCTGAGATAATCCGAAGTGCCTTTTTTGTCATATCAATTCCTTGTCGCTGATATCTCGATTACGGAACGGTTACCTGCGTCGCAAACTCTCGTTCACCTGTGCTGCCGATGCCGTTACCTCTGTGCTGATCGGGTGTACCACCGCCCCTCGTTAATTCTCGGTGAAGGATCTCTCGATTGCTCGTCACGACCGCGTGGGTCGAGAACAAGGCGGCCTTCGCCATCTCTCGGGCTGCTGGTATTGTACCCCCACCACGTTCGTACTCAAGCACCGCCTTGTTGTTTCTGACGACGCCACCCTCCGGGACCTGGCTAAGATATTGATTATATAATACCAATGCCCGCTCGTGGTGGCCGGATAGGTCCATGAGGAGGGCGAGATTCGCCGATGCCTCGACATACGAGGCATCGAGCTCGAGAGCGGCCGAGAAAAACCCCTCGGCTCGGCCAAAGTCCCCCTTGAGCAGCGCCACACACCCGAGGCCATCAAGGGCTGCGGGAAGTGGTGCCAATTCCGAGGCAGCCGAGAAGGCGGCATCCGCCTCAGAGAATCTCCCCTCTCGTAACCGTGCTGTCCCCTCATCCACCAGCTGTAACGCCCGTTCGTATCGCTGTGGTGCGATCGGACCACCGGTTGAACCGATGCAGCCAACTAATCCTATCACCAGAAGCCACACTCCAGCTCGCTGTGTCCATCTAGCCATGAATATCGAGCCCCCTCCGTACATCTCCATACCACTCTCGGCATGAGGCCCATTTCGAGTCCCCACAATCCAGCAGGAAGCCTTTTTTCACCACCCTGCTAGTCGCGGATACTAATCGGTGGGCCTCACTCAAAAGTTGCGGAATCACCGGATCAAAAGCCACCTTCTCTGACTTCTTGTTCGCCACACGGCAGCGATGTATCACAGAGCGCACTGAGAAGGGGTTTCTGACCACCTACAGGGCATGAACCAACGCTCGTCGCTCTTCATCACTCGACAACTGAATCGAGCCAATCGATGAGAACTCAAACCTCGGCGCGATCTCCTCGTGTGCAAGCACCGTAAGGTATCCCCACCGGGTTCGCACAATGTCACGCAGGTAGGCCCGCGCCCTCTTTGACGCCACGAGAGTCGGGCGACTTGTCATCAACGCATCCACCTGGTGACAAATGAGTTCAACAAGCTCGCCCGAAACGATCGCTCCACTCTCTTCAGCTTTGCCCAACACAAGATCGATAACCGGCTCAAGCACCAAGCCGCGAATTATCCCCCCATCCGCCACCGAAGCACTGATAACTGGCGCTAAGGCTATACGAACTTCCGCAAGCAACTGGCGGTCGGAGAGTTTTCCGCCATGCTCCGCGATAGTCTGAAGGATCACATCGAGATGTCGGGTCGTAACCCCCTCTCGCAACAACGCCCGCACGATACCGGTCATCTGCGTCAACGAAACAACTGACGGAACCACACCATGCACGAGATCTGGAATCTGGCGCTCGACGTAATCGAGCGCTCGTCGAGTAGCACCGTCGTCTACGAGATCCACCTTGTATAGATCTACTACCTTGCGGACCTCCGCGGTGAATTCCGCCCAAGCATCGACCTCCATCGAGATTTCGGAGCGAAAAACTTCCATCCCTCGCACTAAGATTCGATACGTACCCCTCGGATTATTCCACAATCCGATCCCCAATCGTTGCAAGACGAGCCCCCAGGATTCGAACGCATACTGACGGACATTCTCAAGTTCTTGTGACACCGCGTGAATCGGTGGCAAGCGACGCACCCACTCAGGATGCACCTCGATCTGAATTGACTCTGCCAACGTCGGTTCAAATGGCCTCACACCTGGCTCGGTGGACGGCACTGCCCCACGCGACGATGGAAGCCACAGCGATGCAACTAATCCTGCACTCACCAGCAGCAACACCACATGAGGCATCCCCGGCAGACAACCCAGTACAAAAGCAGCCACAGCGACAAAGCTCCGCGCCACGGTGAACTGCCCGAGTTGCCGCATCAGGTCTCCTGCGAGGGTCGAAGACTCATCGGATTGCACTCGGGTAACTATGAGACCGGCTGCCACCGAGTTAAGTAGCGATGGAATCTGAGACAGCAATCCATCTCCGATGGTGAGCACCGTATAGCGTCGGATCGCAACCTCAAGATCGAGGTCGTTAATCAGGATTCCGATCGCCAATCCTCCGCAGATATTGACGAATGCAATGATCAGGCCGGCGATTGCATCACCCTTCACGAACTTCATGGCTCCATCCAGGGCGCCGTAGAAGCGAGACTCCAACTGAATATCCATTCGTTTGCGGCGCGCGGCATCCGGATCCAGGAGCCCGCTCCGTATCTCAGCATCGATAGCCATCTGTTTACCCGGCATCGCATCGAGCGTAAAGCGCGCTGAGACCTCCGCCACTCGCTCTGCTCCCTTGGCAACAACGATAAACTGAATCAGGCTGATCAGAATAAACAGAACAAACCCTACGACGATGCTTCCCTGAATCACGATCGATCCGAACGCCTCTACCGCACTTCCGGCATGTCCCGTGCTTAATACAGCCCTCGTCGTCGCCAAGTTTAACGCCAAGCGAAATAACGTTGTCATCAAGAGCAGTGAGGGAAGCGTCGCGACTTTGAGGGGATCTTTGACGTGAAGGGCGCCAATTACGAGAAGGAGTGCAAATAAGAGATTCGTGCAGAGCAGCACATCCAGCACCACCGCTGGGAGCGGGACGATCATACACCCCACGACGACCAAGAGCCCTATCGGCACCAGTAGCTCACGCCCATCAAAATCGCGTATCATAGCTTCCCAAGGTAGAGATGCGGCCTCTCAGCCTATCGCTGAGAGGCCGCATTCCATCGATTATCCCACACGCATATTTCGAATCGGCGCCATCTCTGTCTCGTGCCGTGAGCGCTCCACATTTGAAACCATCGATACAACTTGCATCTGCTGTTGAATCTGAATCTGCATGTTGAGCAAGGACGTTAGGTCTCCACCTGCCAAGCCATCTATTCCGGGAACAACCGAACGGGCGACCGAGAGTCCTGTCGACGCGATACTATTCATCCACGATCCGAGGGAGTTTTTTGGCTCCGGCGCAACCCGAAGTAACGCAGAATCTCCGGTGGAGATCCCGTACTGGCCATGTGAAGTTGATACAATAGATATATTCGACATAACGCTCTCTCATGTGGATCTACAAAGTTCATTCCAACAATCGAGATCATTTAACCAAAAGTTGCGTCCGCCGAAGAAGCTGGGGATTTTATGGCCTGGTCGATCGCCGTTTTACGTGATGCGGGCCATTCGAACGATTGTAAGAGAGAGACGCTGCTCCGCCACGGAGATCTCCCCCTCAGCGAGGGCGCTCTCACCAATACGCAAGTAGCAGCGAAGCGGCAGCCCGTCTTCGAGCTCCAGTATACTACCGGCTCGCAACCCAACTACTTCATCAAGCCCGAGCTCTACATCGCCCAGATCCAATCGTATCCACACCCCCGACTCGGCTTCTCTCATCCCCGTTTCCCTTATTCCTGATTCAAGCACCATATGCCCCGCCGCTGATACACGAAGCCGCCCATGGACGCCCTGTCCATCAATCTCAACTGCGATCTCGCTCGCCGCTATCGGCTCCTGTTCGCACACTGACTCCGGCACAAGCAACCACCCGATCAGACGAAGTCTAACGACGGGGTACTGACCCGCTGCATCCCGGCATGTTTGGATCCACTCCGATGCTGGAAATGAGATCGAACACAGGAAGGCTCCGATATCGGTTACCACGCGAAACACCCGCCAATCCGGCGGAAGTCTCATCTCCTCATGCACCACTACACCGGAAGCCTCCGCCTCTGCGAGCCACGCCGCGAACAGATGCGCGGCCCGCACACGCTCCACACGGTCTCGAAAAGCCGATTTTCCAAGACTACTCTCATACACATGAAGTCCGATCCCTCGCCGCTCGGCGTCGGATGCGATGATCCACCCGGTCTGGTCTACAAGGGGAGGTTCTACCTCCTCGAACCCTGAAACACCGGGTACACGGAGCACCCGATCCGCCAGCAACTCGATGCATGGGACTACCTTACCGAGCTCTTTGAGCGCCTGCTGGTTTACGACCGTTAGCACCCTTCCTCCTGACTGTGGCAATTATCAGCACCGGTGAGTTTCTCAAGACACGCCACGTAGAGTTCAAGGGGCTTTACTGTCTGCAACCTCGCGAGCTCTTCGCACAACGACTCGCAACGCTCTGACGACAACCCGAGGGAGTTCGGGTCAACCGACTCGGCGCAACAGACCGTCGCCAACCATGAACTCCCACGTAAGATCCCCTGTATCCGCGATGTCTCATCTGACACTCGACCTACGTGCTGCAGTCGCAGACGTTCCCACTCATCCTTTGAGGGTGGCGTGGGACTATCGATCTGGCGACGCAGTTTGCGAATAAGGCCCTTCAACACGCAGCTTAATCCTCCCTTAGAATACTATCAGGTAGCGAGAATCGAACCCTTCGCTTGCGGCGTCGCACAAAGGCCACGCCGGCCGCGATACACAGGATTACTGCACTGACACAGCCAAGCGAATTCAGTGTCGTTCTACTAAACCACACCGGAGGCCTCTTAACGTGAGCTCCGGTGTCGTGCACAATCTCTGCCACACGTTGTACGTCAGAAGGAGCTGGGATCTCCTCACTACGCGTCTCTGCCACGCTGTGCAGCACCGTTACTCGCGATGCTGGTATTCCAGCAGCACCGGCCACCAGCGCTGCAACCTCTTCATCTTTTGCAACATAGCGATTGTCTACAACCAGAAGGACGGATCCGGAGCCAAGGTCATCTTTGCGTGTGCCAAACAAGGGATCGGTTTCGGGAAGATTCAGATGGACCCGTGCATCGAGAACACCGAGGAGCGCGCCGATGCTCTCTTCAATCACCGTGGCAACCGACCGTTCATACCGAAACCATTGCTCCTCACGACTCGGAACGATCCCACTTTTGGTGCCAGCGCTACTCACTGAGCGCGGCGCAAGAACACGGTGCGTATCGAGGAAGGCTAACGCTGGCACGATCGTTTCGTTGGGCACCGCTATCGCCCATCGCCCATCGGATTGCGCGACCTTCTGAGCACCCAACTCAGCCGCACTGAGCCGACTCAGGACCTTATTCGCATCTTGCTCGGATAGGTCATGCAGGATCTGCTCCCGACATCCGACAAGAGCGATGCACGCCAAGATACATATCACTTTGATCTGCGAACACAGGTCACCCCGCGCTTCCATGAGCTCGGTACCGTTAGGCTGCCATTTCAGCAACGACTTCCGACAATTTATCCCGCAACATTTCAAGAGCCCGATCATGTAGCCTCGATACCCACGATTTAGAGAGTCCCGCAAAGTGTGAAGCAACCTCCACAAACTTCCGGTCGTGAAAGTAGTACTGCTCGATGATAGTTCGTTCCTTCTCGGGCAAAGTTGCTACGATCGCACGTATTTTCTCCGATTCACGTTTCTTCTGGAGTATTCGCTCTGGATTGAGGATCTCCTGACGCAATTCATCTGGGCGAGCGTCTCGGAGCTGGGTGAGCATACAAGCCAAGGCACTCCTCTCTAGTACCCGAAGAGGCTCTCCTCCCGCATGCACCTCGGCAGGAGATGTCATACGACGCATCATATCGACCTCCCGAATCTCCTGCGCGGCCTCAAGGGCTCGGAAGGCTCGATAGGCATGCCCTGACAAAGTGCACGAGGTTCGGATGTAATCGATAATCGCCCCCCGAATTCGAATGAATGAATACGAGCGAAAATCGAGCCCCCGAGAATCATCAAAACGAGTTGCTGCATCGATAAGACCGAAGAAGCCGGCAGAGATGAACTCATCGCGCAGCGTTGCTGGAAGGTTCATGCTTCGAATCAGACGCGCCACAACCGTCTCGACAAAATCCTGATACTCCTCTATCAAGCTATTTCGTCGACGCAGAGCATCTGCCGACGATGTAGATGGGCACGGCGGTGCCGGTGGTAGCCTGTGTGACGAATCGCGTTGCTTCTTTCGAGGCATCCTCAGCTCCTTATTCGCGCCAAAAGTTACGGGCTCATAATCGGAGATCTACTCGTGAAAGTTTCGCCCCGGGGTAGCAAAAAATACGCAATCTATCTGCCGGGATAGATCTGCCCCCCATGTACGCACCTACTGCGCGGACAGGGAAACTCCGCTTGGGAGCTCCACCGAAGCGTCCTCCGATTCATGTGGCTACCACTACCAGATTGAGTCGTGTCTGAGGCATCGTTAAACACAAGCTTTCGCCACGGAAATCATCCACGGAATCAGCCCTTCGCCCCCCCTTGCCTTGATTCGCCGTGGGGCATCGGGTAGGGTTTGACTCGGAGCCACTATCGCCCCGCCCGATAGTGCCTTCCACCGCACAGGTGCCAGGGAGAACCATCGAATTATGTCATTTCCTATCCATCGCCCCCGCAGGCTTCGCAATACACCCACACTCCGTAGCATGGTGCGAGAGACCACTGTTGCCGTCGAGAATCTCATCGCCCCACTGTTTGTTGTGCCAGGTGAAAAAATACAGCGTGAGATCAGCTCCATGCCGGGCCAGTTTCAACTGAGTGTCGACACCCTTGTGGCTAAAGCCCGAGACTTCCACCAACTCGGAATTCCCGCTGTTATCCTCTTCGCGATTCCCGAATCAAAGGACGAGATCGGCTCCTCCGCATGGCACCCTCACGGAATGATTCCGAGGGCAATTAACGCCATTAAATCCGAGGTTCCCGAGCTCGTTGTTATTACCGACCTCTGCTTCTGCGAGTACACCAGTCACGGACATTGTGGGGTGATGAAGAACGGCGTACTGCAGAATGACGAAACGCTCGGAAACTTGGTACGACAGGCATTGGTCCATGCTGAAGCGGGTGCCGACATGATTGCACCGAGTGGAATGATCGACGGAATGGTTCGATCGCTCCGACACGGCCTCGACGAGGGAGGATTCTCCCACCTGCCGATCATGAGTTACGCGGCGAAGTTCGCCTCCGCGTTCTACGGACCATTCCGAGAAGCCGTACAATCAGCACCGGAGTACGGAGACCGCAAAGCGTATCAGATGGATCCCGGTAACCTGGAAGAGGCTATGCGTGAAGTTGCATTCGATATCGAAGAGGGTGCTGACATCATCATGGTCAAGCCAGGACTCTCATTTCTCGACATCGTGCGCGAGGTTAAGACGCGCTTTAACATGCCAACCGCGGTGTATAACGTGAGCGGAGAGTATGCGATGATCAAAGCTGCTGCTCAACGAGGATGGATCGATGAGCAACGCGTCATGCTGGAGGTTCTGACCAGTATGAGACGAGCTGGCGCAGATATGATCATTACCTACTTCGCTGAGGCCTTTGCTGATCTGAAGCACCAGGGGCGAATCTAACAGGGTGTGCTCCCTCCTCTCTATCGATAGGAATTTCCCCCGATAGGAATTTCTCTGGTGCAGCGCGCTCTCGTCTTGCCTGGAAAAACAGAATCTCATGCCGATTCAAGCAATTAGCCGCCCCGCTGCGACTGTACCAAACTATCTAAATGGGGTATCTATTGGCTCCGAACGCTTTGGAGGATCTCTATGGACCACACATCGACCTGCACAGACTCTACCTGCTCACGCCCCGTACATACTGGAGCTGATGTTCGGCACGACTGGACTGCGGAAGAGGCCCTGGCGATCTACTCTCTACCCTTTCCTGAGCTTATCTATCGGGCTCAGACGGTGCACCGAACACACTTCAATCCAACCGAGGTTCAGCGCTCCACCCTTCTCTCAATCAAGACTGGTGGGTGCGCAGAAGACTGTGCATACTGCCCACAATCTGCCCACTACAAGACCGGAGTAGAGAGACACGGAGTTCTCCCGAAGGAGATCGTCCGAAAGAAGGCCCTCCAAGCGAAGGAATCCGGCTCGACCCGTTTCTGCATGGGCGCTGCATGGAGAGAGATTAAGGACGGCAAAGACTTTGACGCGATCCTGGATCTCGTTCGTGAGGTTCGTGGGGTCGGCCTCGAAGTATGCTGCACCCTCGGCATGCTCAACGAATCTCAGGCTCAACGGCTCAAGGAAGCCGGCTGCTACGCTTACAATCACAATCTCGACACGTCCCCGGAATACTACGGAGAGATCATCTCAACGCGCACGTACGAGGATCGATTGAAGACCTTACAGAATGTGCGAGATGCAGGCATGACCGTGTGCTGCGGTGGAATCGTTGGTATGGGTGAAGGGATCAAGGACCGATTAGGACTCCTTGTGCAGCTTGCAAATCAAGCAACCCATCCGGAGAGCGTTCCCATTAATATGCTCGTAAAAGTTGAAGGTACTCCACTCTCGAAGGAAGAGCAGGTCGATCCATTTGAGTTCGTTCGCATGGTAGCAACCGCGCGAATTATGATGCCTCAGTCCATGGTACGTCTCTCTGCCGGACGGATGGAGATGTCAGACGAGATGCAGGCGATGTGCTTTATCGCCGGAGCAAATTCTATCTTTGCAGGAGAGAAGCTCCTCACAACGCTCAACCCCGGCGATGACCACGACAACAAACTGATGAGTCGACTGGGCATGCACTACCGAGAGGCTGCAGAGTGCCACACCAGCGTGGCAGCGTAGTCCCTACAAAGGGGCTTCGCATTTTTGAGTGGGTTGGAGAATCCACTGTAGAGGCCACACTGCTCATGTAAGGCGTTAACAATCCGTTCCGACGTGCACGAGCACGTCCGGAGGCGAACAAATCTACCCACTTGAAACCGCGATGAGCCTTAAAAAATTTCACTATTGTGCACCGAAGCCTTAAGGCGCTTCGGGCCACAGCCGATCCCCCTAGCAGGGCCGAGATATCTGTGTCAGGGGCTTTGCGCGCCGAAGGAGGTGGATGGTGAGAAAAGTAGACGAGCAACACGGGGTTAATTCCATAAAAGACTCAGTATCTTCGGTGGTTGAGGCGGCAGCAACCCTCGTCCCCTTGGTAGCGATAATCGCTGGCATCGGAATGATGCGAACACTTCCTCCCGCCAACTCGACTCCGTTGTTTAGCTCGGGTTATCAGGCACAAGAGTTCTTTCGCGAGAACGGGATACCCTGGGATCCCCACACCCCGATTCTTCTTTCAAGCGTCAGTTGTGACCGCTGCGACACCCTCCGTCGAGAACTACAACAGGCGCGAGTCTCATTTTCTGAACACAACGTAGCCTCCAACACGGGAGCTGCTCGGCTGATGGACCTCACTCAACAGGTTACTAAGCAACAGGAGCTTCCAGTTGTCATCGTTGGTGGGCATGCAGTGATACCTCGCGTTCGAGCGATCCGGGTAGCACTCGCCAAAGCGGAGCAACCTCAGTAGCAACGACAAAGAACGTAGCGAGCCTACACGAGGACGCTTCCGACAACGGTGCGGAGTCAAAAAGAGCCCAGTATTACTGACGCGGAAGTCGCCCAGGGAGAATTACCCGCTCCGTGCCAGGCATCCAACGCTCAGGATTGATATCAATCCCTCCACGTCTCGTGTATGCACAGCCGACCCATAGGGAACGCGGGCTACATGCCAGCGCGATGTCGGTGAAGATCCGCTCGCAACACTCCTCGTGAAATCCCTGGTAACTACGATGCATAATAAGATAGCTTTGCAGCGAGCCTCGGTCGATCGTTCGTCCACGATACCGAATCATAACGGTCCCCCAATCGGGCTGCCCGGTTACAGGGCATAACGACCGGAGGAGGTTTGAATGCAGGGTCTCTTCAACTTCAACATCACTCGTCTTTAAGCGGACAGAGTGGTGTCCCTCGGGCACACCATCATCGATACACTCACCTACTGGCGCGGCGAACTGGAGCGCGTTCCACTCCGAAACGGTCTTGATGGAGATAGTAACGGTATCAACTCCCAACACCGGGCACAGCGCATCGTGAATCGCGGCAGAGACCTCACGGGGCCCCGCGAAGCGAGTAAAATTTAGACTACCTAAGAACAGCTTGAGGCTCTTTGACTCGACCAGCATCGGAGAATCCGCGGAGTACTCCAGTGTGGCGATCCCCATGGCTGGGACCCCGTTCTGATCGAGCCACGAGAGCTCATAACAGGTCCACCGATCGCTACCCTCAAATGGAAGTGGCTCCTTGATCCCAAGCGGGACTCGGGCCTGCGTGCGAGGAATCGGAAACAAGAGAGATGGATCAAAAACGTCGCTATGCGCTACCTGACGGCCGAGTGGATTGTTCATGAGGTGTCATACTATAGGGCCAGGGCAACTCCGTCGAGGGGCGATTCGCGGCGAGGCTCCACAAAAGCCAGTCGTTTCAATAACATGCAACACATCTAGAGATCTCTCGAGCGCCAACATAAAAAGCACTTAAGTTTTTCAAGCAGGACGCCGACACCCTCTATGCACGTGGGTAATGTGGGGCCTAGGAACGATGTACGAGCGGGAACGAGCGGAATCTGACAGCCGTGAACGGGGGACGGTTATCGTCCAAGCTGCTCTCATCATGCCTTTTTTACTCGCTATTATCTTCGCCTCGGTTAACCTAATTATCATCAGCAGCAAGAGTGTTCGTTTCCAATACGACATGACGCAGGTAACGAGGGAGGCTTTTGCAAAAACAAAGAGCGATCGCAGCAACCTCGACTGGCAATCTTATATTCAAAACAATCTGCTAACACGAGCGCAGGCTGCAGGCCTCTCAGCCGCAGCCACCCCCACCACTTTTCAGAGCGGGATTACCCCCACATTCAGGCTGAGCGATGGAACAAGTGTGTCGAGTTGGAACGCTGCGACGTCTGCCAAATCAGGGGATGTATTCCACGTTGAGGCCCAGAGCACGGAAGCTGTCTTTCCCTCAGCACTGCTTGGCCTCTCATCGCTACAAATTACCTTGAGAGCTCGTGCGATAGCATTTATACAGAGAACACAGGACGAATAACGCATGAGACAGCGCCCGTTCTCACCCCGATCCACACTCAATCCTAAACAGCGAGGAGCTGTGCTCGCAGAGTTCGTCTTCGTCGCCCCCTTCATTTTGGCGCTCGCGGGATACGGGCTGCGATTCGGTCAGGAACTGCAAGCACGTGAGCTAGCGATGACGATGTCGAACGAAATCTCGACCGAGATCTTCTCGAAGTGCATGGACATCACGATTCAACAAAAGGTTCCTACGTGTAACTCTGGAATATGCGTCGATACTGCGGCGACAGTAGCCGCAATTCAAGGATGCATGAAGAGCGTCGCCCAAAAATATCAGGGTGCGTGGAACGACCTAGCGTTAAGCACCAAAGGAGACCTCGACATAACGGTCGAAACATATCGATACAATATCGGCTCGTTTGCGGTAGATTCTGGGGGCTCGTGCAACCAGCCAGTTACCCGACTCCAAACTCGGATTACCTCATCCGACGACGATGGCGATGACGATGACGGAACGGAAAGCTGCGATCAATCGAGCGTAGAGGGTGCCCAGAACTCTGCAATTCCAGCTCAGGTGGTCTGCCAACAGAATCGGATGGCACGAGCGGTTTTTCAGTTCACTATTAAGCCCTTCTCAACCCTGATACCGGGTGCTTCCACCGACAAAAGGACTATTACCAATGAAACGACGCTGTAACCGGAGCTATCCGCACCGAAACGCTGAGTCTGGCGTTGCAATCATGCTCTTTGCGATGCTTTTACCCGTCATGCTCGGCTTGATTGCACTCGTTACCGACCTTGGAAGCCTCTACCTCGCCCGAGACCGATTAAATAGCCTGGTACGAACGGGGGCCGCGACGGCCCTGAAGATGCGTGCGTTAAAGGGATGGGCGGCGATGAGATGCTCTCAAACGGATGCGTACGGGTATACGAGCGCCTGCAATGGAAATAGCGCAGCTATCCAGGACGTTCTCGATGCGATGAGAGCCGCTGTCATTGAGAATATCAAGGAATACTTTCCAGGAGATACCGACACACAGATCTCGAATTACCTCGGCTTTCGAGCTCTAAACTCAGACTCCTGGTCAAGCACAATCTCAGCGAGCGCACTCGGCCTGAGCAACACCGATGAAGCCATTCGTCTTCAGGTCAAGTATTACGCGCCAACCCTCTTCGTATCAAAAACGACTTCCATTTTTGGAGCATCGCTCTGCACGCGTCCTCCGGGTGAGCCCGACAGCAATCGATGCGAGATCGCAAGCGATGCGTCAAGCGAGATCGCTGGCTACCTCCGCGGCGCGAATATCTATCTCCTTCTCGATACATCCGGTTCCATGCAGCAGTCTATCGATGGCCAGCGAAAATCCGATGCGTTGAAAAAAGCCGTTGGTCACTTTATAGACTCCTTTAATCCATATAAGGATCAGATAGCACTCGTGCCGTTTTCAACTGGGGCAACGGTGGAGCGAGGGCTTGGAACGTTCGATCTCCCCAGCGCTAACGGTCGACTTCAGATCAAAGACCAGGTTATCGGCTTACAATCGGCTGGTCAGACTAATCCGTGCGATGCGCTGATTAGAACGATCGACCTCGTGAAGCCGAATAGAGACGCGGCTATCGATGCTGGAGGAGCTCCATCTCCGAGCTTTGCGGTCCTCTTTACCGATGGCGCTCCGAATGTGTATCGCCTCGGATTTTGCGAAAGAAATGGAGCAAACGCGTGTGGCGATCGCCCTCAAAAGCTTAAAATCCAATCCAGCGGAACCCTCATTGATAACGACTGGTACGGCTGGACCGTTAAGTGGGGGCAACGGGTGACCGCTCAGCCAACCCCAGTGGGAACGAACACTGATTACACCAGAGACCCCGTATTTGGCCTTCCGAGCATCAGGAACAGCGCCAGTGAAAATCCGAGTCTTACCCAAACAGGCGTAACGGAGGCCACGAACACGGTCTCGCCCGGCAACCTCGTCATGGACCAAAACGGTAAATTCCGATACAAGGCGACCAACAGCCAATGGTACACCCTGAACAACGTACCAGCTGCCTTCTCAGAACCAGACGGCCCGTACACCCTGGCATTCAATTCCCTCTCACGCGCCCAAGACAACTATTTGTGGAACGGTCCGAGCTATCTGGTGAACGCCTCGTATAACATCCGCAATCAGAACGCCCTGATCGATCGGATTACCCGAGTAGCAGGAGATTCAACACCAGTAACCTGTGGACCGCCGACCGGCACCGGAGCCGATCAATTTAACTACAATCACTCCCGGTATTTCGCATCGCGAGTCGTTGATGCAGGCTGGAGCTTCGACTCCTCCAAAGCAAAGACCGGACTCAGCGTGCTGCAAGGCAGCTTTCCGATGCTCAACGGAAATCGCTATCCCATCATCCCCCACCTTCTAAGCTTTACGCCTCCCTTGGATACGTCCAATCCTCAACCCACAGGTCCCTATCCCGCTCTTCAGATGCCAACTCAAGCACCTGGATGCT
>JBIIYC010000297.1:0-2508 GCA_044347025.1 Bdellovibrionota bacterium | reverse complement strand
TACAAAATCGGAATCGTCGAGTGGAGTCGAACAAAACGTGGGAGACAGGCCGTTTTAGGCTCCTTTCCATAACTGGAATCACCTACGTAACTATGGTTTTAGTGTTTCTAGTGCTTGGCTCCAACCGCCCCTTTTTGGACGCCCTGGTGCCGACCACTGGATTCTTCCTTTCCACTTTGTCGCTTTCGTTTCTCCGGAACTGTTTAGAGAAACCTTCATCTAAGGGGCTCTAAAATCCGATCCTTCTTTTCGGTGGTACCTGCGTCGTTTCGCTCATGAGCCGTCGAATCGCGTCAAAGACGACCTTGAATTGTGAATCATACTTTTGCTCGAGATGATTTAATCGATTTGCTAAATCTGTGCTTGAGGCCACAAGCTGCCGAAGCTTAACAAATGCCCTAATGATTTCGATGTTAATCTCCATGGCACGCTCGCTCCGCAGTACACTTGAGAGCATCGCAACGCCATGTTCGGTAAAGGCATATGGAGGGGTTCGTCGTCCTCCTCGCCCTTTTGAGGTCACAATCTGTGACCTCAAAGCTGTAAACTCTTGAAACGATAGCTGAAACATGAAGTCCGGCGGAAATCGTTTACGGTTTCTTTGGACAGCCTGTACGAGGGCTTTAGTCTCAACTTGATAGAGAGCTGCTAGATCCTTGTCCAGCATGACCCGCTCCTCCCGGATGATATAAATGAGGGATTCAATTCGGCGATTCACGATGCGTGCTCCAAATATAATAATTATCGGGAGATCCGCAGAAAAGTTTCGTGGTAGGCTAACAAGTGCATCAAGCGGAGGCTATCACGCCCCGCTCATAGCAACGTTATCCACTCCGGAGCCTATGTCGAATCAGCAACGATATGACGCCGCGGCGCCGAATGGGGAGAGCGGTTGCCGTGAACTGCGGAGTGTCGAGGATTGGGAGCGAGGCTGGTCCGCGCTGAGAGCTCTCCGACCGAACTTGTCATTACAGGATTTCGTTGGGAGAAAGTCGCAGCTGGAGCGCGATGGGTACCAGCTGATCGGACTTTTCCGAGACGGCGAAGTCGTCTGTGTTGCTAGCTACACTCTTTCGCCGCACCCTGTTTATGGCCGCGAGATGATAATTCACGATATGTCGACGCTGGAGGGGAGGCAGTCCAGCGGGTGCGGCTCCGAGCTCTTGCAGCATCTTGACCAACTTGCGGTCTCGTCGGGCTGCGGAAGAACCTTCGTCGCCTCAGCAAAAGCAGCCGCATTCTACGAAAAGAATGGATATACTGCGCATGCTACTGCATTGAAGAAAGTACATACTGGTGGATAACCATTCAATGGTACGGTCGCGCGGGCGCGCCACACATTGATCTGTTACATTCCCCATGAAAATTTACACCATCGATGCTCGGCACATACTGGACTGTGATTCCTTCCATGACGTATTCGCAAAACAGTTTGACTTTCCCGCATATTATGGACGGAACATGAACGCATGGAATGACTGCATGGGCGATCTCGTTGGATGCGTAGCGATTCAAATCAACAATGTGCGCGAACTGAAAAATAGGAATCGAGAAATTTATGATGCCCTAGTTGAGTGCGCCGCTTTTGTGAATTGGCGATGTACCAATGAGGGCAGCGATCCCATAATTGCTCTAGCATTCTACGAATAGGGAATATAACGAGACTACGCTGCGGAGCGGGTGAGCGGCTAAGGTCCAATGTAGGAGAGATGCTCCGCTCGCAGTAAGTAGTCGTTATGCGCCAAACTTCGTCCTACCACTCAACATCAGTGCGCGCCATCATCCATCTCGCTGAAGGAATTCTTGTTGAATGGCTTGAATCCAAGGGGATTACGTTTTTACCTGGCGGAACTGTCGGAGAGGGAGAGGAGCTTTTAGAGGCGTTGAACCGGGAGTTGCTTGAGGAAATTGAGGGCGCCGATTTCACGGTCGGTTGATATCGGGGCTCGATTGGACATAGCTGGGGGAGTCGAGCAGAAGCAATAGGTGCCTTAACCACTTTTATGAGGTCCATCTGTCACCGCAGAGCAATCCGACTGCAAGGGAATCGGGTCGGCGCCTCAAGTGGATATCTCTCTCAGGTCCAGAAGTGCAGCGCCTTCAGCCTCCAAGCTAAAGGGTACTTCTAACCGAAGCTAACGAAGGGCTGCGGGATGAGTTCGATGCTGAGGACTCAGCATCCGACAACTCATGAGGTGAGCGAAAATCCCCTCGACTTGTCGGTTGCCTAAATGCAATACTTCCGTCGTGAATCCAACTGTTTACTCCGAAGGTCCGTACCGTTTCTTCTTCTTTTCAAGAGAGGAGCCCAGACCTCACGTACATGTGATATCATCAAACGGAGAGGCAAAGTTCTGGCGTGAGCCCGTTGTTGCTCTAGCGGATTCGGAGGGACTAAAGCCCTTTGGGCTTCGGCGAATTCAAAAGATTGTGGAGCGTCAACGTGAAAAGTTCCGGAAAGCTTGGAAAGATTTTTTTGGGGTGTGAGGTAGCTAATATCTCACCTTT
>JBIIYC010000013.1:0-27741 GCA_044347025.1 Bdellovibrionota bacterium | reverse complement strand
CGTTGCTGCCTCTGCTACGAGGTTAGTGCCTGAGTCGGAGAAAGCTACTAATTTCCCACTCGGGCTGATTCGCGCTTGGTAGGCTGCACCATCACTCGCAAGCCCACTCGCCGAGACGTTCACTTGCGAGAGCTGTCCGAGTTCGTTGTCGAATCGCACGAGCATCGCGGTGGTAGAGTCTCTCGGGATAATGTCGTTGGCGGTTGTGACAAAGATGATGTTTTCTGCGCGATGCGAGATCGATGGCGCTACAGAGCTGCCATTCCCCGGCGCCCCTGATGGGGTACGGCTAAGAAGCGTGAGAGATCGAGAGCTTCGCTCGTGGAGGTAGACCTGCTCGTACCCATTTCCCACGCCGTTGATCGCTGCGGCAGTAGTGAACGTAACGAATCTTCCGTTGCCGCTAAATTGAGGGCTGTTGAGATCCCCTTGGTAGCGCTGGTTTGTCGAAGGATCGTCAGCAGCGTCAAGCGCTCCCACAATCGCCTGGCCGTTAGAAAAGGTAACCTGAGCCACGAAGATGGTCTTGAATGTGTTCGTTATGCCGAGAGGCCCTTCGAGGTTGTTCGCTGCAGAGCGAAAGGCAACAAGGTATCGAGTCGGATTTTGAAGCGCTACGATCGCGACCTGGTCGCACTCCGCATCGGCTCCCACCTGGCCTGGAGTTGAGGGAGGGAGTATCCCTTTGGAAACCAAGAGGGTCTCGTTCGACTTGGGGAGCCGAATGTAGACCTGTTTGGGGTTGTACGGTGGCTGCAGCGCCGATTGATATCCGGGAACTATGTCGGTTGCATTCGAGAGGAACGCAATAGCGTAGCTTCCATCGGGCTGGACTGCACTGACCGCTGGATGGCTCGATTCACCCGTGGTGGGCGCTCTTCCTGTTGTGGGAACGACACTTACGAGCTCGAGTCCCTTCTCCGGCGTGTACTGGAAGACATCCACCAAGTCGTTAGTATCGCCAGGAACGAGGTTGCTTGCGGCTGACGAGAACACGACGAGGTTCTTGTTGGGCGGCGAGGCTGGCTCTGAGCTGAAAGAGTTCGGGGCGACGCCCCCCATTCCGAGGGATATCTGGACGGCTCCAGTGGTCGTGAAACTCGTCTGGGCGAGGACGGTCAGTGGGATGAAGAGCGCGGTAGCCATGGCTACTGCGGAGGTTACATGTCTCATAGTTTTTCCTTACCCCACTCCCTAAAGGATGTCGGCTCTACGCCTCGATTACTTAACGGTAAAGTCCAGCTCTCCGTCCCAGCCTTGAGGGGGCGCAACGGCAAGGAACCCATCGATATGTTCTACATAAAGTTCCACTGCCACGGCAAGGCGCGGCTCTGTGGAGGCAACCCGAAGGAATAGCGCTCGGGCTTCGGTGAAGTTGGCCTTACTAAAAAGGTGGATTGCCTGATTCCAGTCGGTTACGACCGCCGGAGCAAGCGGGGGATCGAAGAGTGAGTAGAGACTTACCGCCTCACGCCGTCCCTTCACCCTCACGGTTGCAATGAGAACCGCCCCGGCGAAGCCCCCGGCGTCTTTACGAGTTGCCTCTGAGAAGAGGATGGAGGTTCCAAAGTACTTGTTGAGGCCCTCAATTCGGGAGGCGAGGTTGACGGAGTCTCCGATCGCCGTGTAGTCGAAGCGCTTTTTAGAGCCTAGGTTCCCAACGAGCATGGGCCCGGTGTGAACTCCGACACGGGTATGGAGCGGCGGGAATCTCTGCGAGGCGTTGAATTTCTCAACACCCTTCTGAATCGCCAGAGCGGTGCGAATACCCATCTCGGCGTGGTTTGGAATCTTGATAGGTGCGCCCCAGATCGCGAATATCGCGTCACCAATAAACTTTAGGAGTGTTCCCTGATTAGCGAACACGACATCCATCACCTCAGTGAAGTAGGCGTTGAGCATCTCTGATGTTTTCTCGGCCGGCATCTCTTCTGTAATTGAGGTGAAATCGGCGATATCAGTGAAAACCGCGGTGAGCCACATCTTCTCACCTCCGAGCTTCAGCGCGTTGTCCTCTTCTTGAAGTCGCGGAACCATGTCCGGGGAGACGTAGAGCGAAAATGCCGAGCGAAGGGCCTCTTCGGATCTGCGGGCCGTTACGTACGACACAACTGCGCTCACCAGTAGAATAAGCGGAAGAAGGATCAATACGGTCGCCGCTCCGGCAAGAAAGTATCCAGAGCTGAGGAGTGTAATGCTCGCAATGCACCACGCCACCGCAATCGTGGCCACGACGATTGAGAGTACCACCGGGGAAAACGAAAGAGCGGTAAAGGTTGTCGCTCCGGCCAGCAGTGAGGCTAATCCTACCTCAAGTAGTCGTGACGGGCGTGTTATCCATGACTGCTCGATAAGGTTTCCAGCTATCGTCGCATGCACCTCCACTCCGAAGATCATATCCCCGCCGAATGGAGATAGGTAGGCATCCTTCTGTGCTACCCCGGTGTCGGTTCTGAGCAAAAGGCCCACAAACACCACAGCGTCCTTGAACGACGCCTCCTCCTGCGGGGCCATCCTCTCGAACATCTCCCAGTAGCTCACGATGCGGGCATTTTCGCGCGCAGAGCCGTAATACTGGATGAGATCCCGAGGCTTGGGCTTGTGGAGTGCCGGGTTGTTGGGTACTCCGGCGTTCGCGTATGCGAGAAACGGGAATCGCTTGGTCTGATCGCTTGTCGGAAAAGGAAATGTACGAATGAAGCCGTCGCGTGTATTGAGGTCAAGGTTGACGAGTGCTTGCGTGGTGACTTTGCGGAACTCATCGTACGGCTGGTCGAGCTCCTCGACGACAATGCCGCCACCTTGCTTTGCGATAGTCTTCTTCACGGCTTCAACGCCGATGATGGCGTTTACTCCTGCCAAAGCTTCGGCGAGCTCCTTATCAACAGCGGGGTCAGTTCCCGGTCCCGTGAAGAGCACGTCGAAAGCAACCGACTTGACCCCTAATTCCTTAAGTCGACGAAGTAGCTTGGCGTGCAGAGCTCGTGGCCAAGGCTTGTCGAAACCTACACCAAGCTCTCGATAGCTTGGCTCGTCGATGGCGATAACCACCACGTTCGATGGAGGGGATGATTTTCCGGAAAGTCGCTTCCATTGGTCTGCCACCGAGAAATCGATGCTTTCGTACACGGACGTGCAGCTCAAAAAGGCTGTCACAATCACGGCGGCGAAAACGATCAAAAGTCGGACCCAGAGTCGCATGCACGGGTTGTAGCACTCGAATCGATTCGATGGGAGGGGGAATATCGAATGCGTGCTGCTTGGCGGCCGCGCCCAGCTTACCCCTTGGAAGGATAGTTGGTCCTGGGTATGCTCTCGGTACCAGCACCAGTTTTGTAGGGGCGCGTATGCTTGCACGAATGTTCCTTGTTCTTTCAATGATAATCGCTATCCCAGTGGGCGTGCTTGCTCAGGATGCTGGGGAAGCGGCTGGTACGATCTTCTCGGTGCAAGGCACGGCGACCCTCCAGCGCGGGAAGGTCACACTTCCCGTCACGGAAGGCATGGTGCTCGTTGGGGGTGATGAGTTAATCGTGGGCGAGCCCGGCCGTGTGGCAATCGAGCTCCTGGACGGCTCCTACGTTCGAGTTGCCAGTGGTTCCCGGATGACCCTGCCCGGAAAGGAGAAGACCATGGGGCTCCTGTCCGGCGCGCTCCACTTTCTCAGTCACTCCGAGCAGCACCCCGTTATCGAGACGCAGCAGGTAACAGCGGCGATCCGCGGCACTGAGTTTGCGCTTGTGGCCGAAAAGGACCAGACCACGATCTCGATGTTTTCGGGAAGCGTCGATGGGGAGAGTCGCGATGGGCGCGCGAGTCTAGGTGCTGGTCAGGGCGCTATTTTTCGAAAGGGGAGAGCGCCTGAAATATTCGCCATTCTCGCATCAGACCGGTCTGTCCAGTGGAGCATGTTTGTGCCGTTCATCAGCGACGGGTCCGAGTCTAATCAGCGCGCGGTAGGGCTTTTCCGCGAAGGTAAAACTCGCGAGGCGCTCGCGGCCCTTCCTGCTACATCCGACGAGTTGTGCAGCTCAGATTTCGTTCTACGTGGGCGCATGATGGTGTCAAGCGGCGACCCACGGGGGGGCGCTACCATTCTTGAGCGGTGTGCCGCGTCTCCGGTGCCGTCGGCGAATCGTAGTGTGGCCCAGGCGACGCTGTCGACAATTAGGTTAATGCAAGGGGATGCGCTTGGGGCAACGTACTTGGCCGAGCAGGCGGTCGAAGGAGATCCAGGTTCGGTCGCAGCTCGAATCGCTCGCTCGTACGCGTATCAAGAGCGCGGTGATCTTGATAATGCGCTACGGGTCGTTGAAGAGCCAGGAGCTGGCGCGAGTCCCGAGCTGGCAGCTCGACGAGCAGAGGTTCTTTTTATGTTCGGCCGGGTGCCTGAAGCGCGAGATATGCTGGCGACTATTCCGAACCGCTCGTGGTACGCGGAGACGGTCTATGGCTTTGTTTTGATGGCGGACCGGTCCTTCACCGAGGCAGAGGCGGCCTTCGTTCGCGCCGCGGCCGAGGAGCCTGGAGCTGGATTGCCTCGTTTGGGTCTCGGTATCGTCCGCGTCAATCGGGGAGAGTTGGCCGATGCTCGAAAGGAGTTTGAGCGAGCGACGGTGCTTGAACCGTCCCGTGGACTGTATCGAAGTTACCTCGGTAAGGATTATTTTGAGGATGATACCTACGATAAGGCTGAACCGGAGTATGCTCGCGCGATTGAGCTCGATCCGAACGACCCAACTCCGTACCTGTATCGAAGCTTCATGAGGGTCGCTGAGAATAACCTTGTTGGCGCACTCGACGATATTAACAAGGCTCGTGAACTTTCGAACGCCCGCGACGTGTACCGTTCGTCGCTGCTTCTTGACCAGGATAGTGCGATGCAGAGCGCATCGGTAGCGCGCGTGTATCAACAACTAGGCTTCAAGGAGAGGGGGCGAATTGAGGCTATCACCGCGATAACGACCGCGGATTACCAGAATGCGACCGGGCATCGACTCCTGTCGGAGACGCAGGAGGATATCTTCGCCGCAGATACCATCGCCTCTGAAAGGCGGATCGCCAATCTTTTCTCCCCGCTCAGTATCAACGTCGTCGATTCGATCGGCACCGGGGTATCGCTGAATGAGTACTCTCAGCTGTTTGAGCGCGATGGGTGGCGCACCGCGGTAAACAACTATTACGACTCTCAGGCTACCACAGCGAAGTCAGGAGTGTTGAGCGCTTACAAGAATGAGAACATCGTGCTTGGATTGAGCGCCGATGGGGCGATTAGAGATGGTCTGGCCGACGATCCTCGCACCTCTGCGGGCACGGTGGGGTTCTCGTTTCAAGCGCAGCCTACGTGGGGTGATCGGATCATCGTTGAAGGGCGTGGTCAGAGCGTCGGCGATACTGTAACGGAGGAGTCGACCGATACCCTCAACGGAACCATTAATGCGGCGTATCTTCACCGCTTTGATCCCAACGTAACCGGAATCGTGCAGAGCTCCTACGATCGGTATCGGGTTAACAATAACCGCCCGTACTACGACAACTCGATCTTTTACACCGTCATTGACCAGGACGAGATCGATACAACGCTCGAACAGGTACAGCTCGATGATCGCTGGAAGCGATACGAAACGGCCGTCGTAAACGAGGCTCAGCTCATCGCTAAAACGGGGCGAGTTAATTCGATTCTAACCCTGCGCAACGCCAATAACGACATTAATGCGACCGACAAAAGTGTCATCGTTGTCGAGGATGGTGAACTGGAGCCTCCGCTACGAAGTCAGGGGGATGTAAACCTGAACGGCAGCTCTGTTTCGTATCTCGGTGACTTCGCCGTAACCCGCGCCTTTCATCTAAACTTCGGCGGTGAGTACGACTCTGTACAGTGGGCGAGTCAGGACGAGCCGCCGTTTTCGTCGGAGCGTTCGAGTCGCTCCCTTTTGAGCCCGAAGGGTGGAATCGTGTATCGTCCGGATGAGACGCTTGCGCTCCGCGCTGGATACGGCGAATCGCTCGGTAAGGGGAGTCGGACGGACATAACCAGCATCGAACCCACGATGATCGGTGGTATTATTCAGCGGTACAGCGACGATCCCGGGACGCGCTCTCAGAACCTAGGCTTCGGTGGTGACTTTAAGCCACTCGAGAACACGTACGTCGGAACGGAGTGGACACGCCGCTGGCTCGATCAGAACCGCTCCTCGGCTTTGTATGAGTATACCGTTGATTTCAACACTGAGAGCGCCTACTCGGGAGTAGATCTCGGCGACAATTATGACGTACCGATTCGCCAAGATTTTTTGACGGCGTACGCCTATCAGGTCCTTACCAAGAAGTGGGTGGGCGGAGTTGATTATCGGTTTGTTGATCAGGATACCAACGGAGATGATCCATCGTGGTCTCGCGATCAACGAGGAACTGCGTTTACCCGATACTTTTTCGCGGGTGGTATGTTTCTTCAGGGATCAACCACGTATCGTTATCAGTCGCGGGAGAATCTACCTATCAACCAGGGGGGAGCGCCTTCTGGAAGCGACGCTGCATGGCTCTTCGGGGCGGGGGTTGGGTACCGACTTCCGACACGACACGGTATCCTGCTGCTCGACGTGCAGAACATCTTCGGGCAAGATATCAACATTAATCAGCTCAGCTATTTCAACGAACCGGTGTATAACGATCCAACGGTGCGACTGGTAGCCAACTTCAACTTCTAATCTAGCGTGTAGGGCTCGGTATGGCTCTGTCTCTCTCATTTTCGCCTGGAACTTCGGTGCTCGTAACCGGTGCGACGGGGTACACCGGGCAGGTGTTAACAAAGAAGCTCGTGCAGTTGGGATGCGACGTTCGCGCGATAGCTCGAGCGAGCTCAGACCTTTCACCCTTCGAGGGCATGCCGATTCGGTGGTACCGGGGAGATGTGTTCGACCCGGCCACCGTGCGCGAGGCGGTTCAGGGAGTTCAATACGTTTTTCACGTGGCGGCTGCATACCGTGAGGCGAAGATTACGGATGATACCTATACGAAGGTGCACGTCGAGAGTACAAAGCTCTTAGCAGAGGCGCTTCTCGGCTCGGCGACGCTACAGCGCTTTGTACATGTTTCAACCGTTGGGGTGCATGGTCATATCGACGAGCCGCCCGCAAATGAAGAGTATCGCTTTAGTCCTGGTGACATCTACCAACAAACCAAGGCCGAGGCAGAGATCTGGATTCGAGACTTTGCAAAGAGTCACGCTTTTCCGATCGCCGTAGTGCGTCCCGCCGCAATATATGGACCGGGGGACCGAAGACTGCTTAAACTGTTTAAGATGGCAATTCGCCCCGTGTTTCCGCTCTTTGGTAGCGGGCAGGGGCTCTATCATCTGATTCACGTGGATGACCTGACTGATATCTTTATCACCGCTGCGCTTCATCCGAATGCATTGGGGGAGGCCTTTATCGCTGGAAATCCGGAGCCGAGTCGGTTGGAGGATATCGCGCGTACGATCGCTTCCGAGATCGGCAACACAGCGCTACGGTTCATTCGTCTGCCGGCGTGGCCACTCTTCCTAGCCGCCGATCTCTGTGAGGCGGTCTGCAGACCGTTGGGGATAGAGCCTCCGCTCTATCGCCGCAGGGTGGCTTTCTTTACAAAAGACCGGGCCTTTGACACGCGCAAGCTCCAACAGCTTTTGGGCTATCGATACTCTGTTTCGGTCGATGCCGGACTCCGTTCGACGGCACGGTGGTACCGCGACCAGGGGTGGTTATAGGCTTATGAATTCTCGTCAGATAACATTCGCAATTGTCTCGATTACGTTCCATGCCTTAGTTGCAATATGTATTTTGCTTAAAGCAGTACCTTTTCGATTCGAATTGTTTTTGTTGATGCTTTTGTTGAGTATCATTTTCCTTCCATTTTGGGCAATTTACATACTGGTAACTTCAAATAATCTAAGCAAGTTCAGCAACTTACAATTAGTAGTATTCTGGCTCAGTATAGTCTGCGGATTTCTTCCATGGGGCTATGCATTAATGATTTTAATGACTTTATTTCCTGGTCACGCGCCGGGTGGATAGTTCAACTATAACAATACCGAGCTACGGATTTTTGCCGCGCTGTTTCGTTGGACTAATTCGGAGAGCGGAAGTAATAAAAAAAATCGAGCGGCAAAAACCCCAGTCGGTAAACGTTGTAGCGCACTCCTGATAGACTGACGGGGTCTGCCTCGTCGCAAGTGCCTGGTACTAATGGGTTGTTAAGGATAGCCCCCCGTTATTTTAACTCATTTATAGTAAAAGTAGGTGCTAAGGTTTGGCCCAAAGCATCCGATAGGTAGCTGATTTGATTGCGAGTGTCACACCGTCGCGCTTGTATGAATCGTTTGGGTACATCATTTCGGAGAATGACCTCATGAACCTTACTGTCCTCGTGTGGGCTATTGGCGCCTCAGTAGTGACCGGAGTCGTATGTACTCTTAGCTCGTTCTTCCGTTCCAGACACCTGCGCGAACAGCTTCGACAGCGTGACTTGGATCTCTCCACCGCCGATGTAACGATCGATGAGCAGCGAGTGGAGTTCGCGGTCGCAACCAGAGAGCTTCAGGTCGCGCGGGAAGAGAACGTGCGGCTTACTGAACGCCTGGCGCAACAGGAGCTGCGAATTCAGGAACAGCTCGCTGCATATCGGGGCGCAGAGCAGCAGTTGATAGGCACATTTAAAGCGCTCGCGTCCGATGTGTTAAAGAGCAATACCGAGCAGTTCTCGCACCACTTCTCAGAGACCGCGCGCGCTCTTTTGGAGCAGCTTGGGGGGTCCTCACGGATGCAAGTTGAGCACGGCCAGAAGCTCCTCCAATCGATCGGAGCTGCTATCGCGGAGAAGATATCCGAGGTGGACAAGAGCGTGAAAGAGATCGAGAAGACTCGAATATCAACGGATGCCGAGCTCAAAAAGCAGCTCGAAGTAATTACGGCACAGAGCGAGCGTGTCGGGCTTGAAGCTGCGCGACTACACAGTGCCCTTACGAACAACCGAGTCCAGGGAGAGTGGGGCCAAATCCAGCTCCGCAATCTGGTTGAACGTGCCGGTATGCTTGAGTACTGCGACTTCGATGAACAGGTCAGTGAGGCCTCTGAGAGTGGCCGTTTACGTCCGGACTTAGTGGTTCACCTGCCCAATCAATTCCGTGTCATCGTTGATGCCAAAGCACCAACAAAGGGCTTCTCGGAGGCCCTCCGAGAACCAGATGCAAAACTCCAAAAAGCAAAACTCAAAGAGGTGGCGGATGCCATCCGGCGGCATGTGCGGGATATGGCCGCCCGCGACTATCCATCACAGTTCGCTCCAGCGCTTGAATACACCCTCGTGTTTCTCCCCAATGAGTCGGTTTTCTACGGTGCTTTAAGTGCAGATCCAGAGATCCTGTCCTTTGCAGAGGAGCGCAAGGTGATCATTACCACCCCACTAAGCTTGCTGGCGTTTCTACGCACCGTTGCCTGTGGTTGGACGCAGGTTCGGATCCAAGAGAACGCCCGAGAGATTCAACAACTCGGCAAGGAGATGCATCGCAGAATGCAGCGCTTTATGGCGAGCTTTGCAAAAGTTGGTAAGGGGCTCGATACCGCTGTGCGAAGCTTCAACGATGCCGTAGGCACGTCACGAAACGTCGGAGTCTCGCTGAGGCGATTTCAGGAGCTTGGCGCCGGCGACGGCACCGATCCAATCGGGATAGAAGAGATAGCGGAGGCTACCCGTATCATCGAGCAGGAGTCGGAGCTGTCGTATCAGGGCCGATAACCCTGCGATTACAAGTCGCCGCTCTCTTGAAAGCTGTGGTAGCCACGCCTGGCAAATATGATGTGGTCCAAGAGTTTTATTCCCAGCGTCTTTCCGGCTTCGGCGATCTGGCGTGTAACCAATCGATCTTCCGTACTTGGGGTGGGATCACCGGATGGGTGGTTATGAGCGAGAATTATGGAATAGGCATGGTCGCGGATGGGCCCTACGAAGACCTCTCTGGGGTGGATTGGGCAGCTTGTGAGGAGTCCGATGCTCACGGTGCGTACCTTGAGGACCTCATGCGCCCCGCTTAGGGAGATTGCGACTACGTGCTCTTGGGGGCGGTCGACAAGGTGGTGGAGCAGGGGAAGCACGTCTCGCGCCCCTCGAATTCTGACCCCTTCGGGGCGGATTCGGCGCCGTGAGAACTCAAGGGCTGCGGCAAGGAGAAGGGCCTTGTGGGTGCCGATACCGGGAACGGCGCAGAGGGTTGCGATGTCCACGTCCACGCCAGCGGCTTCGAGGTGCGGAAGCACGGAGCTCGCTACGCTGTGGACCGGATGTCCCTTAGTGCCAGAGCCGAGCATCACCGAGAGTAGCTCCTCGTCGGAGAGCGCCCGGGGGCCCATGGTTTGTAGTTTTTCACGGGGTAGGTACATGGTGGAGTAATCGAGAGGCCGGTGGTGTAAGTTGTGTGTACGAGCGCTGAGGTGACGATTTATCGAGCCAAACCGCAGTTCTCATGGTAGGTATCTCTCAAGATGACGGAGCAGCAGGAGTTGGACCCCATAGCATGCTTCCTCACGGCGTGTGAGATTGAGCGCCGAGAGCACCGCTCAAGTGGACGGGAGCATAAGGTGGTACACGGTCGGCGAACACTCGCCGCTGGCGGTCGTTTTGCCTACAGTTTCTCTTCGACATCTGAACTCCCCTACAAAGAGCTTTCGACCGTTCAGGTCATCGTCAATTCATCGTGGTACAGTGGGTTGGTTACTGCGAAGTCGCCAAAAGCAATAACGATATCCCTCGGGGTCGATCTCGGGCCGACGATTGCGGCCGCGCGGGTTGAGGGTGAGGAGGGGGATCTCCTGCAGGCGCTTATTCAGCGACTCAAGGACCTTAAACGGAGCGAGCCTCAAAGCGTCTGTAACACCGACCTCGCGGATCAGTGTCTACGGCTCGGCGATCCCTCTGAGGTAAAGGTATTTCCGCTCCGCTCGTGGAAGGCTCCGGGGGATCTGACCATCGATCAGCGCGCGGCCTTCTCGCGGTGCATATCACAGCCCTTTACCTATCTGTGGGGCCCTCCGGGTACTGGGAAAACGACGCTGTTAGGGGCGCTCGCCTGGCAGCTGTATCAGCAGAACAAGCGAGTCCTGATAGTGTCTCACACGAACCAGGCAGTGGATGGGGTGCTGGAGAGCCTCTGCCGTCGCATTACGGAACGCGGCCGAGCGGTAATTCCAGAGGGAAGCATCCTTCGCCTTGGTTTAGTCGTAAAGGAGTCTCTGGGTAGGGCATACGGAGATCAAGTACAGCTTGAATCGGTCATGAATCGGAGTCACGACAAGGTTTCCAGTCGCCTTGAAGCGTTAAAGAGCGAGTTGGCTGAGGTGCGCGCCAAACTGTTTGACGCATCAAAGAAACTGACCCTGCTCGATTCGTATGCTGAACTACACGGGGAGCTTCAGAAATTTAAGGGAGCGTTGCGTAGCGAGGAGTCGGGGATCGTAAGCGCTGTAAAGAAGGTATTCCATCCTGGGGGGCCTATTGTCAAAGAGGCGCCGCTTCGGCAGCAGGAGCTCAGGGAAAGCATCTCGCTTCTTGAAAGCAATCTCTCGCAGGTGACCGCGGAGCTTCAGGGATGTGAACGGGCACAGCTCGCCGATCTCAGCCTTGAGTTATCGAATCGGCAACTCGAGATTACCGAGGCAATAGCGCTCCTGGAGAAGTTTGTGCGAGACCTCCGGGTCAGTTTGCTCGATCGTGCGCGGGTCGTGGCGACCACCGCGACGCAGGCGATGCTCAGCACACGCGATCTACGAGGGTTTGATGTGGTGCTGGTTGACGAAGCCTCGATGTTGCCACTTCCGCTATCGTATCTCCTGGCTGGTATGGCTCAGGAGCAGGTGGTAATCGCCGGGGACTTTCGTCAGCTTCCTGCGATCGCACTCTCTGACTCCCACATGGTTCATCTCTGGTATACGCGGGATGTATTTGAGTGCTCCGGTGTAATTGATTGTGTTGATGACAATCGAGAGCACCCCGCTATTGTTGCACTGTCGACACAATTTCGCAGTAACGAGACGCTGTGTAGTCTGATTAACGACCGCTTCTACGGTGGTAGGCTCCGTACTCATAGCTCAACTACCGCGTCACTAGTCTACAACGAGCCCCTGACATACTTGAATCGATACCCGGTAGTACTCGTGGATACGTCACCACTCGCGCCGCGTGGTCATGTGCACGACAAGTCGAAGTCGAATCTGGTGCATGCGCTGATCGTCCGAAAGATTGCTCTGTCGGTTGCGTCAGCAGGGCTGTGCGAGTGTCCGGAAGGACTTGGAATCATCGCGCCGTATCGACCACAGGTGCACCTCATCAAGGAGCTCCTGGAGGAGTCGGGGCTAGGTACTACTTCTGTGGGAACCGTGCATCGCTTTCAGGGCAGTGAGCGCGATGCCATCATACTGGATCTTACGGACAGCGCTCCGCACAAACTTGGCACCTTTCTTCGACCGACATCTCTGCGCGACACGGGTGCGCGCTTGCTCAATGTTGCGTTGAGTCGAGCGCGCCAGCACCTCTTCGTGGTTGCTAATCTCGAACATCTTAAGTCTCAGCTGTCATCGACGCATATCCTGAGTGGGGTGCTCCACGACCTGGAGAGGATCGCGTATCGAATCCCGGTGAGTGAGCTTATCGGGGAACCGCTTCTACCGGCGGTCCTTGATGGCGTGGGCAACCGGCCGGAGATCCTGGCTTTCCAGAGCTTTGATGAGCAGCTGTTCCTGCCGGGACTAGTCACCGACCTCCTTGAGGCGCGCTACGATGTGGTAATCTCTTCGCCCCGTGTGTCGCTGCGGGTAGCGCACGTCCTCGAATCTATTGTGAGCGAGCGTATCCAGAAAGGGCTGCGAGTCACGGCGATCGTTGATGCGGCAGCAAACCTCGACGTTGAAGAGCAGCGGGCGTTAAAGACTCTGCGGGATACGGGAGTGCTCGTTGTAAAATCCGTCTCGACTCCGATCCCGTTTGTCGTGGTGGATTCCGAGGTAGTGTGGCTCGGCTCCATCCCGCCAGCGGCATGTCTCGATGTGGCAAGCGGGCTCATGGCGCGCTGCGTGAGCGCTCGGGCCTCTTCGATAGTGCTCGAATTGCAGAGTGTTGGGGCCTCGCCTCGCGAGGGTAGCATGAGGGCGCTTGCGCAGTAGCAGGGTGGTGAAAAAGGTTCCGTAGCGAGCATTGTGGGAGTTTTGACGAAACAAGGCGGAGACGAGAAAAAACGGAGGCGCATCCTCTGAAATACGGTGAGGATTTATTCGGCGGCTCCGACGTAGTTGCAGTCAAACTATCGAAATGCGCAACAGGAAGTCTTTTCTCACCACTCTGCCAGCCCGACAATTGCTCGTTGCTACGTGCGACGACGGCGTGGCTGAGAGCCGCCTAGAATCTTGATGCGAGGACTCCGGTAGCTGGACCGCCCAGAGTACTGCCACGTGTAATAGAGTGAATACGCGGCTTTCTGAAGCTTAAATGTTGCTCGCCCTTTACGCGGGCTTTTGCACCGGGCGGAGCCACGCAGTGGTTTGATACACGCCAACACCCGAGGCTTTGGATCGGTAGGTCCCTCTGACGTTGGTACCTCGATCGTGACCGAGTGCCTTGACCGCTTGACGATCGTCGGGGGGCGCGTCGGGTGAGGCCGAGATGGTTTGGGATTCTTATTCTGGGTGGACACGCCCTCAAGACAATCGATCGCCCCGTTTTGGTCGAGATCGCTGTCCTCCGCGAAGCAGCCGCAAGCTCCCGGAGCGATCTTATGTGCATCGTCGGGGCAGCCGTCGAGACACGTTAGGGTGCCATCTTGATCCCAATCATCGTCGCCAGGGTCGCACCCACACAGAGGATGAATAAAAAGTCGCTCGGTCGCCGGACAGAGGTCTTGGCAATCGTCGATAAAATCGGAATCCGAATGCTGGGAGCAGCTTTCGAACACAACGGAGCCTCCGCTGCACATCGGACCGCTCGAATCTACACCGACCCGGTCAACGCTCCCACGTTCCACTGGCCACGGCTCATGTGCGTTTGCGCATCCACCGGTTCGAAATGCAATCAACGTGCTCGTGGATGGATAGATGATTTCTTCCTGCCGATCTCCGTCGATATCCGCGATCGCGAAGGGGTATGTCTGTGTCGCGCTTGGCGGCACTAGGATCGGAAAACCTGTTTGAAGCGACAGATCGTGGTTGATGGCCATGAGCATCAGCAAACCTGAGCGGGGATCGCGTTCGCTGCGAGGAGCAAGGGGCGACTGTGGGAGGTAGCGCGATACGAAGAGGATCTCGGGGGCGGGGTCGGTATCGACGTTTGCAATCGACAGCGAGCCGAAGCCAGAGAGTCGTTGATCGGATGGCCGAAGCGCTGTCGGTGTTCCATTTCTCGACCGGATGAGATGTGTGTCGACGTCGGATTGGAATACAACCTCAGAGCTGCCATCTCCGTCAAAATCAGCGGCAGCGATTGAGGCGGCGAAGGCCACATCTCCGACGATCTCGTTTGGTATCGAAACTGGCCATCCAGGAAGGGTTGTGCCGTCTGGTGAGCGCGCGACAATCGATGTGGTGTTTGTGGTGTTCGAACGTTGCACGGAAACGATCTCGCGTATACCGTCGGCGTTTACATCGGTCGCGATAGGTCCCGTCGGAAGGAGCGCCGCCACATTTGTTACCGATACTATCTCACCAGTTTGACTCTGGACTACCAGTACGCTGTCTTCCACTCCGGTGGCTCCCCATCCGTCCCAGTTTGTTGAGCTCCAGACGATTTCGTTGGCACCGTCGCTGTTGATGTCGGCAACAAGCATCCCTCCAAACATCGGATAGCGTTGAGCTGGAAGTATTGGCAATGTCGTAGGCCAGCTGGAGAGACGGCTCCCGGTATGGTCGAGGACTTCAGTGGGGCTGAGTAGTACCTCAGAGAATCCGTCGTGGTTGAGATCCGCGATCGTCATGAAATCGCCGATATAGCGTTGCAGCTCCGTGTAGGGAACCTGCGCCTGATACGGCCATCCAGAGACGGGCGATCCGTCAGCGTGAAACGCATGAATGGTCGTGATGACCTCGGCGTTGCTGGTAAAACGACTGCTCTGCACGACGACCTCAGGGGAGCCATCATTGTTCAGATCTCCGATCGAAGGGGGCGTAAGGAGCGTATCTGAGATAGTTCGGGGCCATCCCGGGAGCGCTGTTCCTGTGTGGTCAACGACGTGCACAGTTTGAGAGAGTGTGAAGATAGTCTCAGCAGTACCATCACCGGTAATGTCCGCGGCGATCGGCTGGTAGCCAATGTTGGCGCACGGTGTCCCCGCTTCGCATGTGATTGGTGGTGCGAAGTCAGGCATCAGGTTCGGGTCAACATAGAATGACTGGCGGCCCGTTTCTGAGCCTCGCCCGGTATAGGTGGCGGACACGACGACTTCGTAGAGCCCTCTACGGAGAATAGGCAAGGTGGTGAGGTCTAGGTATCCGAGCACTCCATCGGTAACCGAGGTTCCGGTCGGGGCCGCTGTTGACGTGGTGTTCGATGCGCATCCGGTGGAATCGGCAAAGCTCCAACAGGTCCGGATAGTATATCCCGTAAGGCCATCGCCAGCGACGGTGCCGGTGACCGCGAGCGCGTGTGCCGGCCCGTAGAGATAGGGATCGGTGCCCATAGATACATCGGGTGCGCGGGGTGATGTGATCGAGAGGTGCTGGACAGAGATTGAGGAGGTATCCTCAAGTGATGAGGAGTGTCCGTATACAACAAGTCGAAGTGTGTACGATCCAGAAGGAAGGGCCCCTGCGTTGAGAGACCCCAACACCCCATTCTGCACGGCGGTGGTGCCGCTTCCTATCAGGGACCGCTCTCCGGTGCGGTCTGAAGAAACGTAGAGCTCGAATCGCTGAAAATCTCGTCCGGTGGCGTCGCCGTAAATGGGTGTTGCTGATGATGGTATTCCGCCAGCGGTGGTGAGCGAAGACACGAGGGAAGGCCCGCCATTCAACGCGATCGCAACTGCTGCGTGAGCATCGATTCGCCCAGCTCCTTGGGCATAACGATCGAGAGCAACGCCATCCTCCGTCAGCTTTACCGCGGTCGTGCGTAGTATAGCTTTTACCTGATCGGGTGTCAGCGACGGGTTGGCTTGCTTCATGAGCGCAGCAACTCCAGCTACGTGTGGCGCTGCCATGGAAGTTCCGGAGAGGGAGGTATGCGATGAGTCGGTGCAGGGGGCGCGAGATGAGGAGGGAAGCTTCGCAGCGCAGATAGACACGCCGGGAGCCACGAAGTCCGGCTTCGCGATGGTGATGGAGCCATCCATTACAGGACCGCGGGAGCTAAAGTCAGCAAGCGTGTCCTCGTTGCTTGATGCGCCTACAGTAAGAGCCTTTCGCGCCGCGCCCGGTGAGCCGATCGTATTCTGGTATGGACCTGAGTTTCCCGCTGCTACGACCACCACGACCCCTGCATCAGATGCCGCATCGACTGCTAGGGAATCGGGATCGCTTGGAAGGCCACCGTCCGCGCCGAGGCTAAGGTTGATGATATCGAGGTGATCGGAGAAGTCTCCATCGCCGTTTGGATCTGTTGCCCACTCGATCGCTCGGATTATGTCAGACGTGTAGCCGGAGCCAAATTGGTCTAACACTCGTAGCGCATAGAGCTTTGCGTCTGGCGCGACTCCCCTGAGCGTGCTGTCCGCAGACACGATACTTGCCACATGGGTTCCGTGTAGATGCTGATCCATCGGGTCGTTGTCATTGGCCGAGAAGTCGTACCCTCCGATCACTTTCGAGCACGTCCTTGAGAGGAACTGGCTACGCGTGCAACTTCCGAAGTCGGGGTGAGTATAGTCGACCCCGGTGTCGATGATGCCGACCGTAACGCCGCGTCCCGTGATCGGATTTCCAGAGGCATCGGTATACTGGGCCCAGACCTGATCGGCGCCGATCCTTGGAACGCTCTTTGTGAGGAAAGCTCGAACGGGACGACTCTTGCGAACAGTAAAGCCGAGAGAGCGGAGCCGTTCGTATGTTCCCGGAGCAGCGCCGCTCAGAATTGATGCGTTAAGCACGTTCTGTACTGATGAAACGGATATGGAGCTCGGGTCCTGGAGCGGAGACGCGCTGCCAAGTATCGTTGCACGAAAGGCCTCTTGCTCCTGTGAAATCCGTTTTCTCTGCAACGTTGTGCGCGTGACAAGGGTGCGTTCGAACGTGGACGCGGGGGAGGTGCCAAGGATGCGTAGGGCGCCTTTGCCGCTGATACGCACCGCCTCACGAAGCACCGGAGTTGCGGTGTGTTCGACGATAAGCGTTTCTGTACCTTCTGCGGCAAGGTGGGCTGCTGCTGTCGTGGGGGCTTGTGTGAGGGGCTGCTGCGGGGAGCGGCTGAGCGGTGGATAGAGGCGTGGGGATTGGGCGTGACACACCTGACACGCGAGTGCAGCGGTAAGTATAAGAAATCGTGGTATAATCAGCTTCACGCGACCCCGAGCCCAGTGGTTATGTGCCGCTAGGGTAGCAAGCCTCTATTCGCTAAGGAATTGACCTGCTGGCACAATCTAGGCCGTTTGCCAGCAAAGGTCCGCAGCTGGGTGTTGCAGCAGCTTGATAAGTGCAGTATTAACAGCTGTTTAACCATTTTTTCCTGTACGGGGTGTCGGTCGTAGGGATTTAGGTATAAAGTCCGTGTGGAACTTTTGGAGTTAGTCGTAATGAACATAAAAATAGCCGGGGTGGCTCACCGCCTGGGCTCTCGTGTTTTGGAAGCCCACGAGTTAGAGACTCTTTTTGGGCGCGAACCGGGTACCGTCCAAGCGCTTTCGGGCGTATCAAAGCTTCACCGTATCTCACCCGACGAGGATCTCGTAACGCTTTCGCGCGATGCGTGTATTGACGCTTTGGCGACGGCGGGGGTACCGCTGAGCGCGGTTACCGGAATATTTTCTTCGTGTAACCCCACTACCGATTATCTAATCCCGTCCCTTGCACCGCTGGTGGCGGCAAAGCTCGGGTTGGCGCACATCTTAGCGTGCAATGTGGGAATGGGGTGTGCCGGTGGAGTTCAAGCGTTCCAAGCGGCGTACAATCAGCTCGTCGTTGATTCGCATCTTGGAAAGGTCAGCTATTACATCGTTGTCGCTGGTGATCACATTAGTCGAATGCTCGATGAGGAGCTGTGGAAGACCGCGATCCTATTTAGTGATGGCGTTGCGGCAACGGTCGTGACGAACGATCCGAAGGTCAAGGGATGGTACAGCGTTGAGCGGGTAGCGTCAGAGACCTACGCCGGTGAGAGTGTTGCGGTCATCAACTTACCGAACGCGCTCGCCAAGCCAGTAGGGGTTGCTCGCGGCGAGATTATGCTTCATATGCAGGGGCGAGGCGTTTTTGAATTCGGTACTCGAATTGGCCCCCGTGTGCGACACCTATCTGGGGTCGAAAACTTCGATGATGTGTATATCATTCCGCATCAAGCGAATATTCGGATGTTGAATGAGTTGGTGCCTGCGTTTGACATCCGTCAGGATCAACTCTACACCGATGGCATCACGAAAGTTGGAAATATCTCCGGCGCTGCGTGCTTTATGGGCCTCCAAGATATGATGGAGCGCGATATGAGTAATGGTGCAGGAACGGTGATGTTGTGCGCGTTCGGCGCTGAGCTCCAGGTAGCTGTTGCGGTATTAAAGAAGCTCTAGAGAAGCCAGGTAAAGCCTACTCGTTCGGTTCTGGAGCAGGGGGCGCTGCTTCGTTTGAGACAATCGCCCCGTGCTCCGTTGTTTGATTACCGCTTCACGCATCCCAGACCATTTGGCAGACGCATATCTTTGCACCCGCGCCGACGTTCCTCTGGAGAGCACTTTTGCTCGCTCGGACGGAAGCCGGAGGGGCATGTTTCCTGGCCTCCATAATTCTGATTGCCGTAGTTCGGCCGCTTCGCATTCTGCTCAGCGAGGACCCGCGCCTGTGCATCCGCGAGTTCAAGCCCCTTCTGAGTAAGATCGAGGCAGCAAACGCCGCGCGAGTCGCTCAGGAAGCTACAATCCTTCTTCCCAAGCCCAAGGTCGTTACAGGAATAGGGGCAGGGCCGACAGTTCGGAGTGGCCGATGCCGTGGTGGTGATCAGCGATGAAGCTAGCGCGGCTAAGGCGAGGATGATTCTCATAGGGTCTCCAGAAAAAGGCGCCAGCTGTCGGCGCATGTTTGATTGCGGGCGCATACTACGAGGTTAATTCTCGTGCACGCTCCCAACGGATCTGTACAGCACGTTTGGGAGGAATGAAAGGAAAAAGGTTTATGGAGGTTTACCGGGAGCTGGGGCGGCGGTCCGATCGCCGGCTTTACTCTCCAGGTTGAGTTCGTGTAGGGTTTTCGGGTGCGAAGCATTCGGCTTCGCGGTCTAAACGTTATCCGCCACAGCTACCATGTCTCGATACGATACCTTTGCCCCTTTTTACGATCATGTCGTCGGCGATCGAGACAGTGTTGCGCAGTTGTTGCGTCGCTTAATTGCCCGGTACAACCCGAAGGCACGGGATGTCCTTGAGCTTGGATGCGGGTCGGGGAGTATGCTTCGAATTCTTTCGAAGCGGTATCAAGCTACGGGGCTCGACAACTCTAAGGGGATGTTGGCCGTTGCAAAGCGCAAAGCACCGAAGGCCCGGTTGTTGTTGCGAGATATCACTAACTTCGATCTGAAGGAGCGGTTTGATGCGGTGCTGTGTCCCTTCGACACGATCAATCACGTGACGAGCTTCGCCGCATGGAAGAGAGTTTTTGAGAACGCACACCGCCACCTGCGCCCAAACGGAGTGTTTATCTTTGATGTAAACACCGAGTATAAGATGGAGAGCTATCGAAGTGATCCCGTAACTGCGGATGTTGAGCGGGATGTTGTTTCGATGGTGCAGGTCGAGCGCACCAAACGTTACCATTACAACGTTATCTTGAAGATCTTTCGGCGCATTCGTGGTTCGGAATTCCGCCTCGATGAGATGATTCTTCCCGAGCTCGTTGTTCCGACAGCCACGATTCTCAAAGAGTTGGCACAATACTTTCGCACCGTAACGCTCGTTGATGCCGATCGACGTCGTCCATCGCAACACACCGAAGAATTATACTTCGTGTGCCGCAATCCTAGGTAAGCACCAATCGATGCTGTCAATTGTGCTGCGCTCGCGGGGCTTCAATGTCTCCGATTATACACCGCACCCGATCGAGGAGATTCTGGGTGGCGCGTAGTTCGCCGAGACGCTCAAGAGCGCTCGCAAGTCTGAGAAGGGGGCCGATCAAGGCAGGGGTGCTACGTCCCTTCGTAGCTTCGAAGATGACGACAGCGGCATCGTAGTACATCGCGGCATTCGCGAAGTCTCTATTTCGAGCTGCAGCGTCACCCTGCACTAAGAATCCGTTAGCCATGGTGGGGGCATACTCAAGGACGTTCATACAGCGCACCTCTATTTCCGTCATAACAACTTACGTGTCGAGCAGGGTGGTGACAAAACCCTTTTTCACCACCCTGCTCGATGAGAACCGCGTTTCCACCATCTACGTAAACTTTACAAAGAGGGTGCTCCGTGTGCTGGTCGTGGATCGAGCTATTATGCGGTGTTAGCTCGTTCTGCCGGACTACACTCAGGAGTTGCTTCCGCGTACTAAGTAGATTGGGCAAGTGACATGCCAAGAAAGCGGGTGCGTATTTTTCGTAGTTGAAATCCGCCTACTGCAATCACCGGGACGCTTAGAGCCCCGATGATACCTCGGACAGGGCGCTCTCGATGACCTGCTCAATGTACTCCTGACGCACGAATCCTCCACCAAAGAGATATTCGTTCGCTGGGAGCGTCTTTCGAACCTCGGTTTTTGCTTTTTTAACGCCGACCTTGGCTGTTCCATGATCGAACTTTTTGACGCTAAAGAGGAAGTTGAGCTCAAGTGCATCGGCGACAAAGGAAGCGGAGAGGCTTAGCTCCTCAACGAAGGAGAATCGTCGTGAGTCCGGTGCTTTGAGTTTTGCAGTCGTGAGAGCACCCTTAGAGCTCTCTCCCTTGTTGATAAAGTTAAAGACGGTCGTCATCGTATCGAAGATCGTTCGGGTGTGGGGGTGTGGGTGCACTGTAAGGAGTAGTTGTCCATGGGCCTGAGTGTCGTTGGTGGCTCCGTAGAGCAGGTAGGGGCTCTGGTTTTTGTCCGAGATAGGGGCGTTCCGGTCAAGGCTGAAGGTGCAGGGAACACTAATCTCTCCGTGCGCTGCGACTGTGGTGTCGCACGAGAGTTCAGCCGTTTCAATAGATTCGAATGCATCGTCGGCTCGGGCCTTAATCTTTTTTAGATTTCCAAGCGACAAAGTTATCGTGGGGGGTGCGATTGTGACTGCGGCCTCGGAGTGGTTTTTGATGGTAAGCGAGCAGGGCACCTGCGCTCCTTGGGTAAAGCTATCGCCAGGTACGTCTAATCGATATTCGAGGGGGATCTGTAAAAAAATGCCGCGCATGGCGCGAGGTTATAGCGCGTCCCAATTCCCGATGAAAGAGGGGGAGCAGGGCTGACGAAGTCTGTGTTAGATCGTAGGGGTTGCCGTTGGAGTATCTGTCGGTGTGTCGGTCGGCGTTGCAGTTGGTGTATCGATAGGGGTCTCTGTGGGGACCTCTACGGGCGCGCTGTAGCCGTCGTTCGACGCTTCGCTATCACTTGGGGTGGGTACAAGCTCTGCCTCCTTAATGGTCTTGTCAGCGATCTCCTGCATGCCGCTTGTTCCCATGTCGTTGGCGCCTCCGGTAGGCTGAGCCACGGCCGCCTTCTTGGATGTGCGTACTAGACGAAATCCTCCGCTGTTGACGAACCACGAGAAGAAAATTACGAAGCCGCCGATGCATATTATGATCGGAGCCACTCGCAGGAAGACGTTCTGTAGGTCACTTTGTAGAGAGGGGCCTCCTGTTCGCGCGTTGCGGCGCTCGGTGGCTTTCAGGCGGGTCTCTTTAAGCTTCCGCTCGGTCCACTCATCGGACCCCACGGTTTCCGCTCTCGATTGGTGCCGAGCAAAACACTCGGCGCACAGTGCCTTTCCGGCAAGTGCATCGTTATCACACTTTAGACACTTCATGGGGTACGTTCTGGTATCGTATCAGGTTTGCGGTCCTCAATCTCCTAATCGTATAGCGCATCCGCGCAGTGCGGCGAAAGGTGTTTTATTTGCCGACTTGGCGCTCGGCGCTGAGAAGTAATGAGCGAGCCGCGGTTAGGCGGAGTATCTCTTGGGGCTGGATGTGTAGCAGGGTCGTGGGGGTTCCGCCCCCGGCGTACACCGGAGATGGATGGTAGAGGAGGGGGGTGTCTATCAGAAACGTAGCAGGGAGGTCGCACGGCGGAATGCCCCCTTTTGGATATCCGATTTCGTTCAGCATCTCCTCTGCGCTGAGCATTCGCAAGTCTCGAATCCCGAGAGCTCTTTTGAGCGAGCGCGTATCGATTCGCCGATCGCCGGCAAGCACGCATGCAAAGCGTTCGCCGCACTCAGATGTAAACACGATCGTCTTTACGATGTCTGCCAATGATACGCCAATAGCTGCGGCGGCCTTGGTGCTAACTGCGGCGCCGGAATCACACTCGACGAGCGAATATGTGGCCTTGTGCGCGTCCAAGAAGTGTCGCAGTCGTGCTTTGCACGCCTGTAGAGTCATGTCGGAGTGTGGTAGCGAGTGTGGCATGCGCGACACATGATCGCCCTAGCATCGCCCTACTGACAAGTCTCGCACTTACTTTACGAGAACTAGAAAACTAATAAAGTAAATAGGAGCCCTGTGGAGGCCATTCGGACTCGTCTCAGAGACCGCGCGCGAGTCCGCTCGCGACAGTTCGAATTTGAAGTCAGGGTAAAAGCGTAGTGGTTTCAGGGGCATCTCGACCGAGCCGAGCGTTTTGGCGTGGCTGTTTTGGCCACAACTGTGGATTTTAAATCCGAATATGCCGGCGAAAAAACAGCATTGGGCGATGCTTTCGCGTGTAACTCCCTGAGACCCTTGGGGGTTTCACTTCAGATTGTGCGCAGATCGACCGCTGCAGCTGCGCGCGGTCTCTGAGACGACGGCTACTCTGGAATTGGGGCATCGAGGGAAAGCGGTCCCGAATGCACCAGGTGGTCGCGGACCCGTTGTAGAAGGGCGATGACGTCCCCCCTATTCTTCACCGTTGATGGATGGCTGACGAGCCACTGCACGATGTGGTCCGAGATGCTCTGGTAGAGAGCTCGGTCGTGCATCGCAAAGCATCCCAGATCCCGCTCCGCAGCTGAACTGAAGGCCTGAAAGAACACCGTGAAGCTTTCCGGGAGCGCGCTTGATTTGATGTCGTAGGTAACAACAACAAACGGAACGACCATCTTGGTGATGTAGAGGTGGTAGTTATCGTAATGAGAGAGAATCGAGATCAGGTTCTCAAGGTGAGCTGCAATGTCGTGTGCGACGACGGACCGTGGATAGAGCTTAAATCCCGTCTGGGGCGTGTATCGAATGAGATCCCAGATCGTATGTTCGTTCAAAACCTCATAGAACTTAAATCGCCCTGTTCGATATCCCTCAAATGCGAGCGCCTTGCGGCGTAGAACACGCGGCGACACGGCAAGCTTTTCGAGGAGCGCATCGGGATAGCTGGGAAGCGGTGGTCTCACATAGAGGCTTGTGACCGTAAGTTCGTGCGGATGATCGTACATCTCCAAGAGAAGACGATCGGCTCCGTCAGGGCCCGGCGGAACATAGAGCGCTTTTCGTTTTCGCACCTGCTCGATCGGCGACCGAGTAAGGGTTTGAGATAGAATCGCAGCGACCTCGGGCTCCGTGCTCGTTACCTCTATCTTAAGGGAATCCAGCGCCGCGAGGCTTGTTGTGCTCTTGGGAGTTAGTCGGAGCCGTTTGTCATCGAAGTCGAGGTAGACGTTCGCGCCCTTTACGTGATTCGTCGATTGGCAGAACTCCCAGAATCGATACACTGCCACTCGAATCCGTTCAGGACTCTCACCATCAGGATCGTCTGTATTTGGTTCGAGGGCTCGCAGCGTCTTTGCGATAGCCGTTAGGGGCTCTTCGACCCCTCTTCCGCCTTCAAGTCGATCCTCAAGATCCAGGAGCAGCACAACAAAGATCGCGGTTCGAATCGATGATAGCTTGAACGTCGACGCGATATCGCCATCGCACTGAACTGAAAATGGCTTGGTTGCCGTGGAGCTGCGCGTAATGAAGACAGAGAGCCGGTGTTGAGGAGGCGTTGTTGAGCGATGAGGGGCCTCACCACCCAGAGAAACTCGGAGCTGATCGATCGATGCTCGAAGGGCCGAGAGTTCGTAGGCCACCGGGTCGTGGGCCCTCTGATCGTCTGAACGCTTGGAGGAGGCGGCTGATTCCTTCATCCCTGCGAAGGTACCACACCACCCCACTCCAAGCTACCGGAGCCTACCCGTTGGGGGTTCCAAACGATACGGTGCGGTCACTTACGAGCCGCATCCCCCTCCTCCGCATCCTCCACCGCCGCAGCTACTACCGCCTCCGCAGCTCGAAGCCCCTCCGCTACAGCCCGATCCTCCGCCGTCCCCTCCACCATGCCCCCCATCACCACCGCCGTGGTGTCCACCGTCAGAGTGGGACTCGGAGTGAGAATGTGTGCTGTGGTGGCTCTCTCCGCCGCCGAAGAACGACGTAATGGAATCGAAGAATCCACTCTCCTTAGGAGCGGGCGCTGGATCGGAGTGGAGCGAACTCCCTTTTTGATCGTCGTTAGCGGGTGCGGATGGTAATGGCACCGAGTCATACGGGTCGACTGCGTAGTACCCCGATCCCGAATCACTGCATGGTGTCGATGTGTCCCTGTCACGTCGCTTCGATGTTTTTGTGGAGCCCTCCATCTCTGTTAGGTAGCGCTTCTCGGTCGCGGTGAGCGGCCAGATATCTGCTGGAGGGGCTTCGCCGAAGATCTCTCGGTAGGTAATGAGAGTTCTCACATACTGAGCGATGTATCGGTCATCCTCTGTGCCACCGTTTCCCGGGTTGTGGTCGATTACTTTCCCAAGGACCTTCGTGCACATCTCGTCACGGTAGTTTTTCGAATAGAGGAGGTGTGTGTGCCAAACCTCATCGACTGTTTTCGAGGGGGTCACCTCATCCCCCAGTGTCGCAGCCAGGACCATGAAGCGTTTGTACTCCTCAATAGCCCGCTCAGTGAACTGCGCCGACCACCCCTGCTCTTCCTGGAGCCGTCGCGAGAATGGCCGAGCAGCCCCCGGTACGTCGATAGAGAAACCTTCCATTCGACCTATTGTGCGGAATAGTTGTGACTCGGGCACCCCGAGGGTGAAGGGGGTAATGTGCGGTGTTGCTTGATACGTTAGCGATGTTTTCATCTCGATTCTCCATTCATCTTTTCTTTTAGTTAGCTCGAATCGTAATTGAACACAGCGACTCTGTGACCGGGCTGTACGGATAGAGAGACCTTCCCGTACGCATTCGTACGCGAAAGCTAATCGTGGCCAGACACCACCGAAATGGATATTCGGTGGAGGTTGCCGCCCCCTCGCAGAGGGAATTAAAAAGACTATCGAAATGCACCCGGGTCGGATGTCACTACGCCGTCGACCGCGAGCGCTTCGACCTGTCTCCGGCTCCAGAGTCCATAGCTGGTGACGAGCAAGACCTCCACGCCACAGCCACGCACGTCGGCTATAAACGCGGGAGTTGGCGAGAAAAGAGATGGGACTATGTTGACCGAGTGTACTGGCACCGGGTTGTCTTTGAGCAATGCTGGAAGTGCACGAGGAAAACAGAGCGGTACGCGCCCTCCTCCTTGACACCCGATGAGAAAGGAATACCCGAGGCGTATATGCGAATCTACGCTACGCAACCTGCGCAGCGAATCTGAGTGCCAGGAGACTATCGTCACTCGCTCGGATAGCCCGTGGGATTGGACGGCGCTCAAAACAATCTCTTCAGCTCCAGTGCTTTTGACCTCTAGTCGGAGGCGTTTATGAGAAGCATCCTTCGAAACCATCGTGAGGGCATTCGCTAAGGTGAGAAGCCCGTGTTCTCGGGCACTCGACGCCGTTACCGCGGCAACTCGGTGGAGCCTGCCATCAGCCGAACGGTACCAAGGAAGATGTGCGGCGACCAATGAGCCATCGCGGCTCAATCGGAAGTCGAGCTCGACTTCATCGACCGAGGATTCGAGCGCAGCGTGGAGCGCCGCGGCTGAATTGGGCTTAGCGTTGAAGCCTAGGCACTGGTGCGCAATAACACGTAATGGGCGCCCGCGTTGCGAAAGAATGTCATGCCCGATTGCCATACAGCACAGAGTACCCCGAGCTACAACGGGCGGCAATGCGTAAGGGGCTAGCGCAGAGCCATAGCCACCCTATCGGGGTTAAATTCTACTCCCGCAAAATATCGCACAATCGTTCCATCAGGCCGCACTATGAATATCGCCGAGCTGTGCTCAAGTTCCTTATCGGCATAACGCACTCGAAAGTCGAGCTGCCTGTTAATAGCGGTTATGGTCTCGGCCGTTGCGGTGAGAAAGCGGAAGGATGCTGGCTCTACCGGTTGAGAGGTAAGGCGTTGCACGGCCTTGGCTCGCTTTTCTTGAGCCTGGGCCGGAGTATCGGCCGGATTGAAGCTATATGCGATCACACGATAATCGCTCCCCAGCTTCAGCGGTAGAGCGTTAACCAAGTCAACAACTCCCGACATGGTGAGGCCACAAAGCCGCGGGCACTGATAAAATATCGGAACCAGGATGAATGGTTTCGAGTCGGGCACAGCCTCTGCAAGCGTAACTCCCGCACCGCTTGTATCAACAAACGAAAGCGCCATGTCGATGCGAGCGTCAGGCTTGGTGAATATTCCCATGCGGGGCTGGCGCGGAGTTGCCTCAATCTGCGATGGCAAAACAAAGCAAGAGATGCTCGCTGCATACAACACCACCCGCATAGCACTCGCCACGCAACGATGCCCCCACCGAACTAACTGCACTGTTTACCTTGAACCATGCGGTTAGAATCAACTGCGCCCGGGTTGGCCGGATCCACTACGACGATATTTTGCATCATACCACCGTCCTCATGCTCAAGTATGTGACAGTGAAACACGAACCGCCCAACCTGATTGGGGTGGGTAAATGGGATGATAATGTGGACTGTGCCGCCAGGGGCGATATCCACGGTGTCTTGGTAGCCAAGAAACTCCTGGTCTTGGCCGTTTACTCGAATAACCTGGAAGTCGGTCTGATGGATGTGGAATGTGTGAACCTCTTGGGAGTTGTTCACGAGGTTCCACTGCTCGACAGAGCCGAGCGGAACAACCACATCGTCTCGGCTTGGGCTGTATAGCTGTCCGTTAATAAAGAACTGACCAGCGTCGTTATTCTCGGAGAATGAGATCCTTCTACTTCGAGTGATGGGGAGAGTGCGTAGGTCCACTGGGCTCGCAAGCACCTCAGGCACCACGACCGGCGTGTCCTGGCCGCCAGAAACAACAAGGGTGCCGAGGATCTCCTCGGGGGTTGGATCGCCATCGGGTCCTGTGTTCACAGCGAGAGTTCGAAATGAGTACGAACCTGCGGAACCGCCTGTAACTAAAAACTCGGTGCGCGCGCCCGGAGGAAGGATAGTCCGAGAATGTCGAACGGGCTTCGTATGTACATTACCATCGCGAGCGATCTCAATCATCTCATGGCCATC
>JBIIYC010000291.1:0-2516 GCA_044347025.1 Bdellovibrionota bacterium | reverse complement strand
CTTCACGAAGCTGCACATATGATAGGCGATCTCTTAAGGGGATTGTCCGTGCACGGTTGTATTGAGCCTCGGCTGGGCAATACGTGCGAGTCGGATCGGTAGTAGGGAGATAGAGAGGTGTTGTGACGATTCCGTTTGTTGATACGCAGATGCTCTCGGCGCTTGAGTTGTTGCATTACTGCAAGCGGTTCGAGAACACGCTCTTTGCATTTCTCTTCGAGCACGCAACTCAGTGCTCAGAGGTATTGATGGATCTCCGTGTGCTCATGGCCGCACGGATACGACAGGTCATCTTTTGCTCCCCAGACGAATCGCTGTCGCACCTCTTGTCACATTGGAATCGGACCGGAAATCAATTTTCGATACGAGAGGCGGCGATCGCTGAGCTCAACACGGAGAGATTCCTCGCGATGGTTCGAGCTGACCTAGCGGATGGCAAAGCGCCGTTTGTGACTATCCGCGATCTTCCCGACTCCGGTGATGCGAGAGAACGTGCGGAGGCAGATATCATACAGAGTGCGGTTACCCTTGGCGCGAAGAAGATGTTTTTCCCCGGAGGACAACCGTGTCTCACGATCAATGGAAAGAGCCGTAGCTATCCCACAGTAGATGAAGTACGCGCGGCACTCGCTCAAGGCGACACGTTCAATATCTCACCTGGTCGAGTTCAGTTTCTGATTGAGCAGCAGGAGCTTCATGAGATTGACCTCGTTTTAGTCGAAGCGCGTCGTGGCTCGATCTATGAAGAGGTGTTTACGCATGCTGGTTCGGGAACTCTCTTCACTGAGGAGTATCCCAACATCCTCAGGTCGGCAGATGAGAGTGATGTTCGAGATGTCATGGCACTGATGCAGCCGTACATCGTAGAGGGAACGTTAAAACCGATGCGCGAGGAGGAGCTTCTCGCGATGATTCGATCCTTTACGGTATATTCGGTTAACGGCCAGATCGTAGCGGCGGGAGCGCTGATCAATTACGGGGAGAGTTGTGAACTCGCAAAGCTGTGCACCTTGCCACGCTTTCAGGCGCGTGGTCGCGCTCGAGCGCTCGTACGATCGATTCTTGATCGGGCTAAAGACTCCGGAAAACGGTCGGTATTCGCACTTACTGTGAATTCGTATGTGGGAGAGTTCTTTGAGCGAGTCGGATTCAAACCGGTGCCACGGGAATCTCTTCCTGCAGAGTGGAAAGCGGGGTACGATTTTAGTCGAGATTCGAAAGCTTACGAGTACGTGTTGTAAGTGTGATCGCCCGGTAGGGTAAAGAGTCCGGTGCCTCACGACATACGAGAATCTATTAAAGTAGAGGTAATCGACACGGAAGCTTATCTTGTCCCGCTTGTCGGCCGAGGGAGCCTTATAGCAAAGGCTCATAGAGAGGGACGATATGCGGAAAGCGTTAGCGATTGTACTAGCTGCCCTGGTCGTGCCAGGCACTGCCACCGGTCAGGCGGCAACGAAGACCGTGATTTGCAAGAAGAACGCGACTGGCGCGATCGTTCTTCGCACTAGAAAGTGTGGCCGAGGCGAGTCAAAAATAACCAACATCTCTAGCCTACGGGGTTCCGATGGGGCCGCTGGGTCTAATGGAGCTGCTGGGGCAGACGGATCGCTGCGGATATTCGGCGATGGATCGGCGGGGGCATTGAACGTAAGTGGCTCAGTCGCGTGGACCGGCACCGAATCGCTTGAACAGTACACAAGCTGCGCTGTCGCAGCAGGCGCAACACTGACCGTTCCATCGGGTGCAATACTTAGGTGCTCTGAGGGCTTCACCAACGAGGGCACCATAGTAGTAGAGGATGGATACTTCGGGGCACAGATCGGTGGAATCGCTGCCTCAGGAGGTATCTATCCAGCGTTTCAGTCGGCATCTGTGGGTGGCCTCGGGTGGGGAAGACTCGCGGCAGGTAATGGTGGTTACGGCACGAATGCAGCGGCCGTTGACGGTGGCACGGCTGGTTTTAGTTTGCCTTTGCGTTTCGCCGCTACCATACTTCGGCCAGGTCCTATCGGTGGTGGCGCAGGGGGAGCGGCGGTTGGCTCCTTTGGTGGTGCTGGAGGAGGTACCTTAACAATTCTAGCCGCTCAGGCGCTGACAAATAATGGAACCATTCGCGCTAATGGGGATTCGGTAGGGGCAGGGCTGGGCGGTGGCGGTGCTGGCGGAATTCTCATTCTCGCATCAAGGGCGAGTGTCACGATCGGAGCGACTGGAAGCGTCGAGGCGAATGGCGGCTCAGGGGGTGCGTCTAACACATTTCGTGGTAGTGGCGGTGGAGGCGGTGGTGGGCTGATTCACATTATCGCGCCCGCAATCACGATTAATGGTACTTCCTCTGTGACTGGTGGTGCAGCCGGCGATTCCTCTACCACAGTGACTCAATCACCTCGGGGCGGAGGTGGAGGTGGTGGATCGATGGCGGGTGCTGGTGGAGCCGGTGGCGATGTTGCAAGCAATGGATCGGTATCAGGAGCGACAGCGGGTAGCGACGGTCTGGTAATCCAGACCAGTGC
>JBIIYC010000012.1:0-27846 GCA_044347025.1 Bdellovibrionota bacterium | reverse complement strand
TAGCCGCCGCTACCATCTTTGGTACCTCTGGTGTATTCGTGAAGAGTTTGGCGCTACCCTCTACCGCAATTACCGCGCTACGGTTACTCGTCCCCTCCATAATTCTCCTCTCCACTCAGGGAACGCTGCGTCGAAGGCTTTTTACTGCTCCTAACAAGACCCTCCTGATCGCATCTGTTTTTACATCTTTGCGAATCTTCTTTTGGGTTCTCGGCCTTGTGTTTGCACCGATGAGCAAAGCGATCTGTATCCTCTACACCTGGCCGATCCTGTTTACGATCTTGAATGCAACTCTACTTAAAGAGCGTGTATCAGTTCGAACGAAGTTTCTTCTGCTCGTCGCATTCGGAGGAATCCTCACTATGTACGCTACAGAGGAGATCTCTCTGAAAAACCGCGATCTTATTGGTATGTTGTGCATGTTGCTCGTAGCGTTTATTAACGCCGGAGTTCTTACGGTTTTCAAGAAAGAGCTCTCTCGACACTCTCCCCTTGAGATACTGATGTATGATAACTTAGTCGGCTCGATCGTGTTTCTTCCATTTCTGCTCTATCATGCAGGCACTTTCACGGCGTCCTCTTTTGCGATCGGTTGTGGGTATGGCATTACCATAGGACTTGTAGCGTACGGGCTCCTTTTTTATGGGCTCTCGAAGGTCCGCGGGTCAATCGCGTCAGTGCTGGCCTATATGGAGGTTGTGGTCACTATGATTCTCGGATCTCTCGTATTTCACGAAGAGATAACGTTAAGAATGTTGATTGGAGGGGCGATGATCATCTTCTCCGCCGTTATGGTGCGCCCACCGAGAGAGCAGCACGAATAGAGCTGCGAGGGGCAACGATCTAATCAATCACGGTGAAAAGTTGCATACGTGTCGTTCGATGGGAAGGTCGAGTAGTTGCTACTACGGCTATGTGTTCACGGTTGGGCGTCTTCGCATACAAAAAACCGGTGGTCGCCAGGTTGGTGGACGCCACCGGTTATAGTAGGTGCAGCGTTGCCTTACTGTACTTTAACAGAGACTTTCTTGCTCTTAGTTGTGGTTGTGCGTCCGATAGATGCCTTCTTGGCGAGAATCGCCTGGAAGGAGGTCTGTTTCGAAAGCTTCTGCGATCTGCGATAGCAACCCTTCGCGTTAAGGCTGACCTTAACATTTGTAGCTTTGCTTCCTTTGGGGGTTTCCACGAGGGTAATTTTCTCCCCAGCGGTAAACGGAATCCGGGATGCGACGCAGCCGAATAAGGCCGCCTTCTTGTTCTTTTTTACTTTGCCTGTGGGGCTGACTCCAATGCTCAAGTTCGCCTCTCGGCCGACGGTGACCGTTTTTGCGATCGAAGAGGCCTGCGCTTCAACGGAGCTATTGCTGGCAATCTGCGCGCCCGCAGCCAATTCCGAAAGCTCTGGATTAGTTGCGGAGAATGGAACTCGAACGTTCACATGAACTCCACCTGTTACGGGTGTGAGGTTGATGTTTGTTTGTGTCGTCCCGCTGAATACTGCGAAATCTGCCGCGGTAACTGGTTGTCCGACCAGAGCTGATACAAAGGTGAAAAGGCCATCTGGAATAAACATAGTGAGGTATCCAGCTTGTCCAACCGGCCCTGCTATTTGATAGCCGAAAGAAGGGTTGGTGAGTGTCGGCGGAACCAACGACCAGTCGGATGGGCTAATGTTCGTCGCCATCCACGATCCCTTAAGGGCCGATGGTGCGCCGCTTGCGCCGGCCGGAATGAGGGCAATTGAAAAATCTGTGCTCGGCCCTGGAGGTATGGTTCCAGCGACGTACGGCTGATGTGTCATTACGACGGTGAGCGTCTGTGCGCCACTGTCGTATGAAGTGCTGGTAATTGTGGCAGGAAGAGCGACAACAGAGGCCGGTTCGTCGGTTACATTTTTGAGAACTACCGTGTACTCAACTTGCGGCGCACCACCGGCGAAGACAAACAGTTCAACGCCCGGTTGGGGAGCGACCGTTCCATCTCGAAGGCTCACAGATGGAGTGATTGAATCGAGCTCTGCCGCATGCGTGGCAGTTGGTGCAAGGGAAAATAGCGCTATGAGGGAGAGAAGGTGGCGTTTCATATAATTGCTCCACAAGGGTATCTACAAGCAGATACTACCAAGCACTTCTTAATGCACGGAAGGTGGTTTTTCCAGGAATATTTTTTATTTCTTGGATAGCAGTCGGGATCTCATCGGGGCGGTCGAGGGCGAGAGTGCTCGCTGCGAAACTATCGGGACGTGTCGGGAAGTTCCCCGGTCACTCCGAATTTCATGACTGTGGAGTGCGAGTAGGTCTCGCCTGGGCGCACGATGACTGATGGAAAGGCAGCCTGGTTCACAGAGTCAGGAAAGGCCTGTGTTTCTAGGCAAAAGGCGCTGTGTTTTGGATACGATGCGCGCCCTTTTCCACTCTCTTGTTCCTCCAAAAAATTACCGGTGTAGAATTGAACGCCCGGTTGATCTGTCCACATTTCGAGTGATCGACCCGAGTGCGGATCCCACGCATACGCGGCTCGGCGCATAGTCCCAGGCGTTCCGCGAATGACGAAAGTATGGTCGTAACCGAGCCCAACCTCTGAAATCCGGGAGCCGATTGCGCGTGGTTTTCGGAAATCAAAAGGAGTTCCGTGTACGGATCGGAGTTCGCCAATTGGAATCAGTGTTTTGTCCACCGGGATGTACGAATCCGCATCAATCTTGATCATTTGATTCAAGATATCGCCGCTCCCGTGGCCAGCCAGGTTGAAATACCCGTGGCTGGTGAGATTAATGGGGGTAGCTCTCGTTGTGGTTGCTGTATAGTTAATCGAAAGCTGGTTTGACTGTGTGAGCGTGTAGCGTACCTCAGATGCGACCTCTCCGGGATAACCCTCTTCGCCGTCAGGACTTACGCTTGAGAGGATAAGTGACACGGAATTGTCTGATTCCTCGATGCGAGCATCCCAGTTCTTTCGATCGAATCCGTGAACGCCTCCGTGAAGATGATTGGGGCCGTTGTTCGTTGCCAGCTTATATGTGTGGCCATCCAACGAAAACGTGCCCTTGGCGATACGATTCGCGAATCGCCCGGTAATGGTGCCGAAGTATGGGTGGCGTGCCTCGTACGGCGCTATTGAGTCAAAGCCCAGCGTAATGTCAGCGATGTCACCGTTCCTGTCTGGTGTTGAGAGTGTTCGAATAATTCCTCCCCAGGTGAGGATGCTCGCGGTAACGCCGGTGCCACTTGATAGGATGTACTCGGTAACGGGGGCTCTACTCTGAAGCTCCCCGAAGGGGCGGCTGGTGATAGTTGGGTGGTTACCTGCGTGGGTGGGCGAGGGAGGCATACTACGAGCGCAACCGAGTATGTTTGAAAGCAGTAGTAGCGCGACAGCCGTACATAGATGTGGCGTACGAGTTATGAGAGCGGCAGGTGCCACGAGCGAGTTGTGCAGTTTAGTGTGCAGATGGATTAACAGGGTCTGAATCATCTCCGTCCTTCACGCCATCGCCATCCGAATCTGCATTCGCTGGATCCGTGCCGTAACGACTCGGCTCGAATGCGTCATAGAGTCCATCCGTATCTTCATCGGGTCGAAGATCGGTAACATGGAGTGGGTAGGTATCGAGAAGGTACCGAGTCAGCACCGTAGTCAGGGCCGCATATCCCTTTGAGGTTGGATGGATTCTATCGAGAGATAATAGGCGTTTGCTCACCTTATCGAAGCGAAGATCCGCCGGAAAGAGAAATGTGCTTGCCTTGGCGATCAGTGTGTTAAGTGCGTTGACCCAAGGCCCCTGAGATCCGCGGTTGGGAAGCATCATGACCGCTGTAACTATCAGTGGGCTAAAGCCAGTTTGCGCGACAACTCCAGATTCAACGAGCGAGCGAGCTCGTTTGATGTTACGCAGGGTTGTGGCTGGCAAGCCGAAGAGCCAGCGATCATTTCTTCCCACGTCGAATATCACGAGATCCGCTCGCGACAATCCCTGAGCGAGTTGCGATGTCGATGGAGATGCGAAGGCCTTCTTTAAGTTCTTCAGTAGTGGCGCCGTGCGAAGCCCCGGAACACCGAAATTAAGGAACGTTGCCTCGGGAAATTTCTCCTGAGCCCGAAGAATGTACCCGCCAGAGTTGTTGTGGGCTGTATCCCCGACCCCGTAAACAAGGCTGTCGCCGATGACGGCAACAACAGCTTCTCCATCGCAGTTAAAATCCGGTAGTCGACCAACAGGGGGGCAGGCGTGAACTGTGGTGCATACACCCAGCGTTGCAAGGAGTGAGGAGATGTGTATGAGAACTTTCATGTCGAAGCGTACCACGGTAGCGTTTCTCCGGTAACGGCCGTCGATGGAACTACGGCTGCTCGTATCTATCGAGATGCTCACTAGGCTATCAGAGACACGTCGCCAGGGGCAATATTCCGACCCAGACAGACAAACGTGCCGGTATTGATGTGGTTCCAGGGGTTTAACTGGTGGGCTTCGCGCTGGTTTGTAGACACTGCGCACAACTTTTCAATCGGTTTGGTCGAACCAGCTAGGGACTACACGCGTTGAGCTCCGCCGTGCGTTGGCCGCTTGGATGTAAGCATGTCACTCGGCCGTCTGTAGCTAGCGCGCGCTTCACAAGGATACATGAATATGACATCGGTAGATACCTCGATAGCCTCCCCATCACTTCCGCTTGCTTCTCCAGATGAATCAATATCCGAGGGGACCGATGTCGTTGGTTCGGCGGCAACTTCCGCGCCCGATAGTGTTGCTCTCAATATGGCATCGCTGGAATCGATGGTGTCGGGAGTTCAGTCTCAGCTCGGCACGGCGAATCCTGATGGGGGGGTATTAGAGAAGGTTCTCACGGCCGTTACGACGATAGTGGGAGTTCTTGTGTCGCTGATCTCATCGCTTGTTGGGAAGGTCAAGACAACGTCCGATGCGGCCTCTGAGGGTGCCTCTACATCAACGAAGGCGAGCTTAAGCGGTACATCATCAACGACAAGCGCCCCTGCTACGAGCGCTTCTTCATCAACGGCACCATCAGCTCAAGCTTCGGTGTCTACCGCTACGGCAGCTAGTGTTTCTTCCGGTGCTGCCACGCCTCCTCGCTCTTTTTTTCAGGTGATACAGAATGATAAGGGAATGGTGACTGTCAGAAGTTTAGATGGATATATCGTGCGGGCGGAGGGTAAGGAGGAGGCGTGGTCAATTACGGGGCCAGATGGCAAGACCACGCGAATATGGGGTGATCCTCATGTCACAGAGAGCGATGGCAATCGGTGGGATTTCAAGGAACGTGGAACATTCGTGTTCGGAAATAACAAGGCAACGATCGAGGTCGTTCCGGATAAGAAAGGAGAGACGCTATCCTCAAGACTGACCCTGTATTCAGGAGACCAGAGGGTTACGATTAGTGGTATTGATGGCAATAAGCCGGTCATAACGGCAGTTAGTCAGGATGGGAAACAGCACGATGATGCTTTGGCAGATGGTGTTGTATACCAGCGCAAGATCAATCAAACAGGAGAAGCGTGGACTACCAAAGTTGGCACTAAGGTTTCAACGATGGGGGGAAAATAGGCTGCAAGGGAGGCGCACGCGGTGTCGGTACACATCCCTTCTAGATCAGCGCAAGAAGAAAGATCCCAATCATCGCGAACGAAATGGCGATCTTCGCTGCGGTGCCAAAGAGAAGCCCGATCCAGGTGCCTATCCCGACGCGCGTCGCTTTTGATAACCCTGATTGAGCATAGAGTTCTCCGATAACCGCTCCCACGAAGGGGCCGAGAATAATTCCGGGAATGAAAAAAAACATGCCGACGAGGGTTCCGATCGTAGAGCCGACCACGGCCGCGCGACTTGCGCCAACTCGCTTCGCACCGAGGACCGAGGCGATCAGGTCAACACCAAGTGCCAGCACGGCAAGGATTCCGGTGATGACGAGAGTTGGAGTTCCAACGAGATTGTATTCATACCACCACGCAACGAGGAAGATCCCCGCAAAGATGAGCGGCGTGCCGGGAAGCGCCGGAACGATCACTCCGGCGAAGCCGATGAATATACACGCAACGCAGATGGTCCAGATGATTATGGGAGCTAATGTTGCACTCATACGAAGCCACCACGGTATCCCGCAGGCGCAGAACGAGGAAGGGGCAGTCTCCGATTCTGAAGCAAAATTTTCTCGCCAGGCGGCGAACATCAGGCAGATTTGGTCGTTGCGATCTAAGTTTCCGTCGATAACCCCGCGAATCTCTGATACGCCTCATGTGGCAGTGTATTTGCTTCAGGGGGTAGTACAAACACGTGGGATGGTGCAGGACGCGACAGAAGGCCACAAGATAGGCCGCCCGCTAGTGAAGATATAACGAGAGTTATCTTTATGATTCGACGCCTGCACTTTCAGGAGGTTCAGCCTCCTGCGAACGCCGTTACCCCTGTTGGAAAAGCGGCTGACAATGAGAATCACGACAGCTTAGAGCGCTCCGCGTTAGCTCTTGAATTCGAGCACTTACTGGCAACATTAGGTAATGGTGTTGCTGCGTTATCGGACGGCGCCTCGGCTCTCGGGCTGGCTCTCGCACAGACGGGCCCGGCCGCGCGAGCTGTACAGCATGACCATCAAAAATCCGAAACAGACACCGATGCCGGCGATGACCATGGGCTCGATCTCTGTCTCGATGACCAGGGCAGTAATGAGGGCCCGACCGTTCAGGTTGATGACCGAGAGGTTGACGCGGACACGGACTCCGGAAGCGCTGAGGTAGAGGAAAGCGAGGAGCAGGGGCAAGATGTGCTCGCCGACGCTTCGCTCGGCGGAGAGGTTGTTCAGCAGATCGTGGCGATGGATCTTGCGGACGTGCAGGTGCAGGTTGCACAGCAGGTTGTGGCGCAGGACGTGAGCACTGGTGACGAAGACAGTGCGGGCGCTGAGGTTCAAGACGGTTGCGACGCGGTGATTCTGGTGGAAAACCAGGGGCCGATTCAAACGGAGAGTCTCAGTACGGAAGCCGTTGATACGACGACTGCACAGAACCAGACCCAGGTCAGCCAAGAGGTTCAAACTCGTATACAAGTTGAGTCCCACAAAAAGGAAAAAGACGAAGGAGATGAAATCGTTGCGGCAGCGACGACAACCCTCTCAGAGGTGGACGATCAGCAAGGGGCTCGCCGTATTCGGGCTGAAAATACTAAGGATGTGCGGGATGAGGGCGGGGCTCAACTCCTCAATACCCCCCAGCACGATAGTGCCTCGGTACAAACTGGCTCCGTATCCAATGGTGCACAGCAGCGATCGCAGGGCTCTGATGAGGCTCGAGCCCTACTCTCCGAGATGATGCAGTCACGATCGAGCGAGGGAATGCATAAAGTAGCCCGCTCGGCAGGTGAAGATGAGCCGCTCACCACTCCGGAAATTCCCGTATCTCCGAGCGTACGGCCGACAGGCCGACCGTCTGAAAACGGCATTCAGATGGCTCTGTTACGCCAAGCGTTTGAGAGTTTGAAGCAGGCTCGACAGGAGGGTAGCGAAGCCCGCCAGCGGACAGCGACGCCGACTGTGGGCGCTGCAGGGGCAGCGTCTGAGCCACGCCGAGCCGAAGGGGATGCTTCATCGCGGAGCGCTCGTTCAATGACCCGGCCACAGACTGCACGCATGATGGAACGTGTTGAAGGTGCCCTCAAAGAAGCTGCTAAATCTCGAGATGGTAAGACGATCTCACTGCGACTAGACCCCGCTGATTTTGGTAGGGTCAAGGTGGATGTCTCTCTTCGAGAAGGGGCACTCCATGCTCGACTCACACCAGAAAATCAGCAGGTTATGACGGCTCTCCGAGAGAATGCCCACGAGCTTCATGGCGCCCTTCGAAAGCTTGGTTTGGATGTCAGCTCGGTCACCGTGAGCGTATCGGCGGAGAAGGGGCAGGAGGATATGGGCACCGGAACCCAGATGCAGAACGGCAGTAGTTTCCAGGACGAGCGGAATAACATGCCGCATGAAAGGGGCCAAGTAGCTGAAAACACATTTGGCAACGAACTTGCTGAATGGAAGAAAGTTGGAACCCCGGAGCAGACGACTTCTGTCGTTGATCACTGGGTGGCGTAAGGTTCGAGGCAGGCACTATGGCAAATAATGCGATATCAGGTTTGGCGAGCGGTTCAACAACCGGCGTTCAGCTTACCTCGAACAATAAGAATGAGCAGATCGGAAAAGACGAATTCCTAAAGCTCCTCGTCACTCAACTCAAAAACCAAGATCCCGAGGCTCCAATGGATAGTAAGGAGTTTGCAGTTCAGTTGGCGCAGTTCACGCAAGTAGAGAAGTTAATTTCGATCGATGACAAGCTCACCGCGCAGAGCGATGCCTCTAAACTTGGCACCTTAGCCGGATACTTGGGTCATCAGGTCGTTCTTAATAGCTCGGCTGTTCAGGTTCAGGGCGGGCAGGGCGGTCAGCTCAGCCTAACGATGCAACAAGCATCTCCGAATGTGAAAGTTCAGTTTGTGAATTCCTCCGGCGCAGTAGTTGGACAGAAGGAGCTTGGTCCGTTGAGTGCTGGCAAACAGTTTGTAAGTCTCAGCGACCTCGCGGTTGGAGACGGTGCGTATAACGTCAAGGTAGTAGCTCAAAATCAGTTTGGTGGCGGCACATTCCAGCCCACAGCGTCTGTTGCCGGCCTCGTGTCAGGGTTTATCCCAGGCCCAACACCGAAGTTGTTGATGGGTAGTCGTGAAATTTCGATTGCAGATGTGAAAGAAGTATCGGTCGTTAATCCGCTCGGATAACGCATCGCGTAGTAGTGCCGAGACACGGATCCGTCTCGATGTGCAGTTTCTCAGGGACGAATACATCTCGTGTGGTTTGAACTATAGACCTCCGGGTATGACGACGATCGAGCATATGTTCGAGGTCATGCCGGTTTTTTGATGGACGGAACACGTGCCAAGCATAATCAACGGTTTATTCTCAGGTCGCGGCGGAATCGCCAGTCATGGTAACGCAATCGCGGTGGCGAGTGATAATATCTCGAACTCGAGCACTCTGGGCTTCAAAGCTGGCAGAGCAGAATTTGAGAGCATAATTGCCGGTGACGGAGTGCTCGGACAACAGTACGGAAGCGGCTCCGCTATTTCAGCGGTCTCGACGCTGTTCGAGCAAGGAACCCTTGAGTTCACTGGCCGTCCGCTCGACCTCGGCATCGCAGGTAACGGATATTTCATCGTCGCAAAGGGTGATGGGCGCTTCTACACTCGTGCGGGAAATTTCAAGCTTGATTCCTCCGGCTTCCTCGTAAATCAGGACAATTTGGCTGTTCTTGGCTTTCCGGCTAACGGAAGTGGGGCGCTTGCTCCCATTAACGTCAACGGAATCGAGCAGAATTCAGTGTCGACTACTGAAGTTTCGATTGCGGGAAATGTGAACGCATCGGCAACATTGGTTGATGTAGCTACCATTCCAGCCGACACAGCGGTGAACGCGGTTCCACCGACGGTGACGTATACCGACCTGAATAAATTTGCTGAATATTCAACCGTCGTAGACATGTTCGACTCTCTCGGTGACAAACACTCCACAACATTTATGTTTTATCATACGGGCGTAAATGAATATACAATCCGAGCCTATGTAAACAACGAGGATGTTGACACCATCGGAACATTCACGAAGACTGGCTTCCCGCGACAAGTAGGTGAAGTAACGGTGTCATTCGGTGGAAACGGTCAGAGAAGCCCGCTTCCGACGACCGGCGTGCCCGATATCACATCAAGCATTACCTGGAATAACGGCGCAGATGTAAGCAACATCGACATAACCTTTAATCCTCTCACGCAGTACTCATCGCAATCTAACATCTTATCCGTCTCTCAAGATGGTACTGGTGTAGGATCGGTGCAAAGTATTAGTGTAGGGGGCGATGGAAAAATTACAGCGCTGCTGTCAAACGGGCAGACGAGTGGTCTGGGGCAATTAGCACTCGCGCATTTCCCGAACCAAGAAGGCCTTGAGAAACTCGGCGGAAATCTTCTTGGCGCTTCAACCGCATCAGGTGATGCGGTGATCGGACGCGGCGAGAGCGGAAACTTTGGAAGTATCAAAGCGGGTACCGTAGAGTTATCAACGGTCGATATAGCCTCGGAATTCGTGAAGATCATCACCCTTCAGCGTGGTTTCCAGGCAAGCTCTCGTATTATTACGACGATCAACCAGCTTCTCAACGATATTATCCAGTTGGCGTAAAGGGTAGTTGAGCAGTACCATTGAGGCATGAAGTTCTCCGAGAGTGAGCTACGAGAGAAGACCATGGCCCGAGATTTTCGGGCCGTGGCTCGCCTCATTACCCGCATTGAAAGTGGTCATCCGAGCGCTCGGTCGCTCGCGGCCTCACTACGTCGGCCAGCGGGTCGAGCCCATGTGATCGGTGTTACCGGTGCTCCGGGCGCTGGTAAGTCGACCCTCGTAGATCACCTCGCGTTGCACTATCGCGCTGCTGGCTTATCGGTTGCCATTATGGCAGTCGATCCGTCGAGCCCCTTTACCGGTGGCGCTATACTTGGTGACCGAATCCGTATGAACCGCGCGGCGGAGGATCCCTCGATCTTTATTCGTAGTATGGCTACACGTGGCTCTCTTGGCGGGCTTTCGAAGGCGACCCTTGAGTGCGTTCACGTGCTCGATTGTGCGGGATTCGATGTTATTATTCTGGAGACGGTCGGTGTTGGGCAGGCCGAAGTGGATATTGTTCGGCTTGCAGATACCTGTGTGGTTGTTTTGGTCCCTGGTATGGGCGATAGCGTTCAGATTATCAAAGCTGGCTTAATGGAGATCGCGGATGTCTTTGTGATCAACAAGGCAGACCGAGAGGGGGCGTTGGCGCTTGAGAAGGACCTGTATACCTTGCTGTCATTGGTCGAATTCGCTCCGGATGCATGGAAGCCCCGGATTGCGCAGACCACAGCGACTACCGGCTCTGGAGTAGACAAAGTAGTTGAGGCTACGATGCTCCACCGTGCCTGGCTTGAGACATCTTCGCAGGGCTATGCGCGGCGTCTTAAAGTAGTTTCTCAAACGATAGTAGCGTTAGCGTCTGAGTGGATTGCTCAAGAAACTCTTCGGGGTTCTGAGCACACAGTGGATAGCCTTGCTCGAGAGTGCATCGCACGCACGAAGACCCCAATTGAAGCCGTCGAAGCGCTGGTACGGCGCGTGTGCCCTTCCAAATAGATTCTCAGGAGTCGTATGAACATTCGTCGCTCACATGAACGTGGACTAACCGAGTTTGGATGGCTCAAAAGCCGACATTCCTTTTCATTCGGAGAGTACTTCCATCCAGATTGGATGGGGTTCAGATCGCTTCGGGTCATCAACGATGACTGGGTCGCGCCAGGACAGGGATTTGGCATGCACGGCCACCGCGATATGGAGATTATTACTCTGGTATTAGAGGGTGAGCTCGAACACCAAGATAGTCTCGGACATCGCGAAGTATTGCGGCCTGGGGAAGTTCAGGTGATGAGCGCCGGCAGCGGAATCCGTCATAGTGAATACAATCCATCGCAACACCATCCGGCCCACTTTCTTCAGATATGGATCGAGCCTCTCAAGAAGGGGATTGCACCACGATATGAACAACGTCAGTTTCCCCTCCAGGAGAGCCGTAACGATTGGGTGCTACTAGCGGGTCCCTCGGGCTACTCGGCGCAGCAGGGCGCCTTTGAGATCGTTCAGAATGTGAGAGTTTCGTTTGGTGCAGTTGAACAGGGAGATACGCTCGAGTTCTCAGTGCCGCAGGGAGGCGCCGCGTGGCTTCACGTGATAGGGGGCGATGTCTCACTTAACGGCACTACCTTAAAAACTGGGGACGCTGCTGCGATTGACGCGGCCGGCACGGTTGTGTGCACTGGGATCGCGTCTCGGTCTGAACTGCTGCTTTTCACATTTCTATGACCGTGTCCGGCCATCTGAGGCGTGTTGCGGAGTGCACTACCTGCACAGCTCTTTAACGACGATATTACTCATGATCTCGCTGGTGCCACCACCAATCGGCATTAACCGCAGGTCACGCCACCATCGCTCTGGAAGAAATTCTGTAGTGTAGCCGTAGCCACCGTGGATCTGTATCGCTTTGTCTGCAATCCAGACAGCATCGTCGCACATCATCCGTTTGGCCATCGCGACATAGGTCCGGCAGTCCTGCCCTGCGTGCAAGAGGTCGAGTGCTCGATGCGCAAGCGATTCTCCAAGATAGATCTTGCGCTGCATCTCCTGAAGATAGTGAGTGATGATCGGGAAGTGTTGTATTGATTTACCAAACGCCTCTCGCTGTGATGCGTACAGGGTCGCGGCTTCATGGCATTTTCGCGCGCCTGCAAGCGAGGTGAGTGTTAGCATAAGCCGTTCCCAGTTTAGATTTGAAGCGGCTTGGCCCCAGCCTTCCCCGACCTTTCCCAAAACTGCAGTTTCATCGACTTCGACATCTTCAAATACAAGCTCTGCTGTGTCTGACGCGTGCCAACCCAGTTTATCGAGGGTCTTCGAGACCTTGAAACCCTTGGCTTTTGCATCGACGACAAAGGTAGTGAAGCCGGCGTAACCGGCTGCAGGATCAGTCTTCGTGAGCACTAAGATAAAGTCCGCACGGGCTCCATTGGTGATAAAGGTCTTCGAGCCGTTAATGAGCCAACGAGAGCCCTTCCTGGTGGCGGTTGTGCGAATGCGAGCGAGGTCGCTTCCCGCTCCCGGCTCAGTAAAAGCGTACGCTCCAAGAGCTTCTCCTGTCATTGCTTTTGGAAGCCAGTGCTTCTTTGCCTCCGGTGTCCCGAACTTTTCCAGTCCGTGACTTATGACGAGGGAGTGCATGTTTACAGCGACGGTAAGTCCGACCGAGGGAAGCTCGCCAAACGTCTCGCACCATGCCCCAGCTAGCTTGTAATCTCCTCCGACGCCTCCGTATTCCTCCGAAATGAGAAGTCCGAGGTATCCGTGCTTGCCGAGTAGGGTGAAGACCTCGTTGGGAAAACGCCCTTTCTTCTCCCATTCGGAGACATGTGGTGCTAGCTCAGTTTGAACGAGCTTGCGCACTGAATCGATGAAGGCTTCCTGATCGGCATAGTACGGCGATACGTGCATTTACAACCTCTCCGCGATGACCTCGGCGATATCTCGAACATCGAGACGATTCTCGTTATTAGTTAGTTTAACTCCATCCTCCATCATCTGCATACAAAAAGGACACGCCGTGGCAACCGTCGATGCTCCGGTGTCGGCTGCCTCTTGGGCTCGAATAGAGTTAACTCGTTCACCTATCTTGAGATCCATCCAGAAGTGCCCGCCACCAGCACCGCAGCAGAGACCTTTTTCGCGACTCCGTTCCATCTCAATAATTCGGAGCCCTTTGATCTTTTTGAGGCTATCACGTGGCGCATCATATTCGTCGTTATAGCGGCCGAGATAGCAGGGATCGTGGAATGTAACATCCTTCAGGCCGCCCTCCTTGAGGGGGAGTTTGTCCTCTGCGATGAGCCGCTTGAGTAGTACCGAGTGGTGGATTATCTCTGGCTCGCGACCTTCACCGAGATTGCCGAACTGCGGGTACTCATTTTTGATCGTGTTAAAGCAGTGGGGGCAGTTCGCAACGAGATACTTGAATGATACTGATTTGAGCAGTTCAATATTTTGCTTCGCAAGCGTTTGAAAGAGATTCTCTTCTCCAAGTCTTCGTGCGGGATCGCCGGTGCAGCCTTCCATTGAGCCTAAAACGCCGAACGAAAGACCCGCCTTCTGCATAATCGTCACAAGTGATTTTGCGATCTTTTGCTTGCGAGGATCGAATGCAGAGACACATCCCACCCAGTAGAGATAATCGACGGAGTCACCGGGTTGTAACATCGTAACACCAAGTCCATCGAGCCACTTCGATCGATCCTCTTGAGGGCCGTACGGATTGCCGCGACTCTCCAACGAGCGCAACGTTCCCTGCGCTTCGTGAGGGATCTGTCCCTCCATCATCGTCATGTGGCGTCGGTTGCCGACAATTTGGTCGACGTGATTTATCCCCACTGGGCATGCCTCCACGCATGCCATGCAGGTGTTGCAGGTCCAGAAGACGTTTGGATCCATTACGTCTCCGGCTATCTTTGCATCGGGGCTTCCGCCGAGCGTTCGTACCGATTGCTGAACGAGTGGATTCTGCGCTCGGTATGATCCATCTGCGCGATATGAGTCATCGTCGAGCCGGATGCCGTTGAAGGGGAGCTGCACGTTCTGTAAGAGCGACTGGTCGAGGGCGCGGCCGACTTTAGGCGTCGTGGTGCCCTCAAGCGCCCCGTGTGCGTGCAGCGCGGAGGCATGATTCCGAGTGTCGAGAATCATCCACTTTGGCGACAGTGGTTTGCCTGAGAGGTATGCTGGGCACACCTCCTGACATCGACCGCATTGTGTACATGCATCGAGGTCGAGCAGGTTCTTCCACGTGTAATCTTTAATGGTGCCGAGGCCGAGTGAAAATTCCTCGCCGCTCTCCATGAGCTTTTCAACATCTCCGATAAACGGGAGAGCTCCCTTTGGTCGGCGAGTGCGCGAGAAGAAGAGGTTGAGTGGGCTCGTCACCATATGGAAGAACTTTGTGTACGGAAAGAGAGCGACAAACGCGTACACGGTGAGTGTATGAAACCACCATGTAATAAAGTGTACCTGTCGTGCGCGATCATCAGGCATGAACCACGCAGCCTTTGCAACGAGCCATCCAATTGGGGAATAGAGAGCCCACGGATCGTTGGTGACGTGAATTCGGAGACCTTCAAGCACGTAGCCCTGCACAACGAGCAGCGCGAGCATACCGAGGATGAAATCATCGTTCATCGTATTGTGAATCGCGCCTGCATTCTGGATGTGTCGTCTGTACCAGAAGTAAAGCAGCCCGCCGAGCAACAGGACTCCAAACACATCGCTGAAGATCGTAACCCACAGGTAAAACGTTCCTTGGTAGATCTTGATTCCGAGGTCGTGGTGAATAAACACCATAGTTGTGGTGAACAGGAGCACCAAGAAACCGAGGTATACCAGAAGATGAGCTATCGCCGATCCACTCTTGCCTCGCGCGACCTTCTTCTGAAACAGGCCACACTGGATGATGTCGTCGAGTCTCCAGAGCCAGTCCCCCTGATGTTCGGGTGACGGTTTACCCGAGCGCCACAGTGCGGCTCGCCGAAGTACACCGTTGAGACCGATCGCCAGACTCACAGCCAAGAGGCCATAGAGGCCGATGACATTAGGCAGGCTATTGACATTCCACATTATTTCGCGAGTTGCATTCATGTCGGCTACGTTATCGGCAACTGCGTTCTGGCACCAGCGGTCATCGATACGACCGAGCGAGCTCCCTGTCAGGGATAGGCCCTCAAGCGAGGCGAGTAAAAATGCAACATCCTGATAATACACGACTTACCTAACTTTGGTTTGACAACCACGAGTCTGGCTCCTCACAATTAAAGAATGCCCTCCTTAGCGAGCCCAGGTCCTCACCCACTACGTGCCCTTCATTCACCTCTCCCTGCTACTCTCATCTGCCAGGATGCGCGAACGCAGAACGCTGTGCAGAGCCTCTGAGATACCCTCCCATGGTGACCACGTTTCTGACCCTATCGGTGTCGTTCGTCTGTGCATTCTCAGTAGTGCTTGCAATCGCTGGGTATGTGTTCTTCGTAGCTGCTTCAGTTGCTCTTGCCCGGAGCCGATTAGTGCGCGTCGAAGAGTTAGTGGAGCAGGGGGCATCCGGTGCTCGTCGGGCCGAGGAGATACTGCGCAATCCAGAGAGCTTCTTGTTGTGTGCCCAGTTCGGACGAGTGCTCACATCGCTTGCGAGTGGTTGTTTGCTAGTTGGGTTTTCGTTTCTGGTCTCGTACCAACTTCTTGGTCTTTCGGGGATCGAGTCGCTCAAGGCTACCGGCGTGCTCGCCCTCGCGCTCTATCTTCTCTGCGCCAGCGTCGTACTGTTGATCGTGCAGGTCGTGAAAGCTGCGGCCATGCAGTTTCCTGAAGACGTGTTGTGTTGGGTCGCGCTTCCATTGGCTATCCATTCGTGGCTGTGGAATCCCGTCTTGCTGTCGGTGCGGAATATCACGCGCGGTGTCCTGAATTGGTGGGGGATTCGAGAAGCTAATGAGCGTGAGGTAACGATATCTGCTGCTGAGCTGGGAGAGATTGTCAAAGTCAGCTCCGAGGCCGGCACATTAGAGAGTGACGACCGCCAGCTTCTTGGAGGAATCGCTGAGCTCTCTGAGCGAGTTGCTCGCGATGTTATGACTCCCCGAAAGGATGTCGTATGGGTCAGGGATTCAGCCTCTACCATGGAGATCTTGGAGATGCTCCGTAAGGAGCCGGTATCGCGATTGTTAGTCTGCGGCGAAGACCTCGATGATGTGCGTGGGGTTCTTCTCGGATGGAACCTTCTTGAGTTTGTGGGTGTTTCTCCAGAGCCAGGTGCTTGGCGAACCTTCATTCGTCCAGCGTATCGAATCCCGGACACTCGGGTGGTTCGGGAGCTGCTCGCTGAAATGAGACAGAAGCAGGTGCACTTCGGTGTTGTGCTCAACGAGCACGGAGAGCTGGTAGGGATTGTAACGCTCGAAGATCTCGTTGAGGAGATCGTTGGTGAGATCTTCGATGAATTTGAGAGCCCGCGTCCTGAAGTCAGTGCGGTCTCAGAGGTCGAGGGTGAGCTGCATATCGATGGCGCAACATCCATCCATGAGCTGGCCGAGAAGCACGAGATCAATCTTCCGGAAGGAGAGTATCAGACGCTCGGCGGATTTATTCTTGATCAATTAGGCCGCATACCTATAGCTGGAGACACCTTCAGTGTGGAGCGTCTTACGTTTTCGGTCCTTGAGGTACACAAGCGACGTGTCGCGCGGGTATCTGTACGGAGGATTCCTGAGTCTGGGCTCGACGAGCCGGGGGATTGGAAAGGAGGGCGGCGACTAGCGTCTGGCTCGTAAGTCTCTACTCGTTTCGCCTCCGTCGTCACCAGTTTGGAAACGCCAGTTTAGACCTGTTGTGGAGTGTGCGAATCCCTAGGCATCTGACCCGCATCTATACCTTTACGCCCTAATCTATCGATTGGGGGAGTTAGTGTGCGTGAGTTCATTTCCCGAGGGGCGCAATGGAGTCTGAATCAAATCCAGAAGTGACGAGCGAAGAGGCTCAAGAAAAGAGCAGCAGCGAGAAAGATCTCTCGATAGCGCCGTCTATCACGTCCCCCTCAAATGGCGGAAAAGTTGAGGTAAGCGCGCAAACCGTCACCCGCATGATGGGAATCGCATCGACTACCGATCTGAAGTTACTTGAGGGTAGGGTCGATCTGCTTACCTCAAAAGTATCGAGCCTTCTTATGAAGGTAGATCGGGTCTTGACGATGTTCAGTTCGGTGCCGACACCGAGTGATATCGGGAGACTTGAAATTCAGCTTGGATCGATTAAGTCGATGCTCCGTGAGGCGTTAGAGTCGATGAGCGCATCCTCCGTTGCCGCATCAGAGAGCCGTTCAAAAGATGCTGCCGATGAGCAGAGTCGAAAGCTCCTTGAAGGCGTTCGTACGAGTTCTGAGTCATAGCTGCTAATTACTGGAGAACCCCCTATGGGAAGGAAGAAGGCCGCGGATAAGGTTGACGGAGCTGCAGAGACTTCTACGCCGTTGCGTGATCAGATCGAAAAGACCCGGACACGCAAAAACAACTACACCTTGGATCTCAAGGTCAACAGCCCCGCGTCCATGGGGTATATCGGTGTCGACGGATTAGACTCGGCCCCGGCTATTGTGCGCCTCTCCAAAGTAAAAGGTCTCGATGTTATCGCTATTACTGATCTGTATAGCGGCGAGTTCGTCGATAAGATGGTGAAAGCCGCCGAAGGTTCCCCGCTAACGGTGATTCCTGGTGTCAGCATCCGATGCAAGCTCGGTGCATGCGATGATGTAATTCTCTCCTGTCTTTTTCCGGAGTCTACGACGACATCTGACATCAATGCATTCCTCGCGTCGTTACGGATTCCTACTCAGGCGCGGGGTAATGGTCAATTCGTCATGTCGCAACCGATGCCAGAGATACTTGCTGCCATTGAGGCGTTTCACGGATTTGCGATTCCAACTCGGATCGACAAAACTCCGAACCGCATCTCAGTTCTGGGCACTCTGGTCGAGACGTACGGTTTCCGGGCTTTCGATCTGGCGTACGGCACCTCGGAAGAGATCTTCAAGAAGCGATGGCCGAAAACCAAGTTTCACCTCTTCTCCTTCTCGGATGCGAACGCGTTGGCGCAGATCGGAAGTCGCATCGCTCGGGTCAAACTAGCCGAGCCCGGTTTCGCCGCGATCAAAGAGATAATGGCGCGCCAGCACGCCTCCGCATAGGAAGGCGCCCCAGCCGGACGCTGGCCTCGCCGAAAATAGTTTCTGACACCATGGCTTTCGTGGTACGAGTAGGGGCACGCCCGCAACCGGGGGCTCTCCAATACTGTATCAGCGCAAGGATATCGCTATGAACATTTTGCTCTCTGCCTCTCTTCGATCGCTGGCGATGGTGGCCTTGACCGCAGGCTCTCTCCATCTTTTGGGGTGTCGAGCCGATCCCGCCCCGGATGCGGGATTCATAACGAACCCGTCGGTTATGGCACCAAAGAGCGACCTGCCATTTGATGCTGTATGGTTGAAGGAGAACGTCGACCTGCGGACCTATGCGAAGGTGTACATTGCGCCGATCGATACAACACATCTGTTGGGACAAGATTGGTGGGATCGAGCCAACTTTGCGCCGGGACAGGAGAAGGACCAGGCGGATTACTTAGCGAACTACTTTCGTGACCGCCTTGCGAAAGAATTCAAGGATGACGATGAGAAGCAGTACCAGGTTATGGATGCGCCCGACAAAGACACGCTCATTATCGAGCTTGCGATCGTCGAGGTTATTCCAACTAAGACATGGTTAAACATCATCGGATATGCGGCGATCGGGGGCATCTCCGAGGGGACCACTGCATTTGAGGGGCGTTTGCGAGACGGGCGCACCCAAGAGGTTATCGCGGAGATGAAAGATCGGGAGTTCGGTCAGATGTCTCTACTCAGCATCTCCGATTTTACGTGGTGTAGACACTCTGAGCATACAATTAGGATCTGGAGTGAAGACCTGGTGAAGATGTGCTCTCGGGCGCCCAATGAGGAGATTTCGTCGATGGACACCTTCACCTTGCGCCCGTGGTAATAGCTGTAGGTGGGGTCTCCGATGCGATATTGGTTAGTGAAGACCGAGCCGGATGTCTATTCGATTGATGACCTCGCTCGCGAGGGGAAGACCTTGTGGAGTGGGGTGCGCAATTATCAGGCGCGCAACTTCCTGCGCGAGATGAAGCTTAAAGATACGCTTCTCATCTATCACTCGAATGCAGAGCCTCCAGGGGTTGTGGGAATCGGGGAGATCAGCCAAGAGCATCTTCCGGACCCAACGCAATTTGAAAAGGGGGGAGAGTACTTCGATCCGAAGTCAAAACGGGAGAATCCGCGCTGGTCGTGTCCAGAGGTAGCGTTTGTCAAGAAGCTCCCTGCGATGGTGGCTCTGCAAGCCCTCCGGGAGGAAAAGGCCCTTGAGGGGCTCCTATTACTTCAGCCAGGTTCGAGACTTAGCGTGATCCCTGTATCTGAGTCGCACTTTCATGCCATTATCGCCATGAGTAAAGCAGTTAAGGGCCGTTAGTTCCGATGGGCGAAAAGATTTCAATTAAGACACCGCACGAGATCGAACTCATGCGGGAGGCGTGTGTGGTCACGGCTACCATCCTCGACGAGGTGGGCGATATCATTCGTCCGGGTATGAGCACAGAGGAGATTAATAGCTTTGTGCACCGGCGCACGCTTGAATTGGGAGCAATCCCATCGCCGCTTAACTATCGTGGGTTTCCGAAGTCGGTGTGTGTTTCTCCGAACGACGTAATTTGTCACGGCATTCCTGCACCGTTTGTTGTTCTCCAGGCCGGCGACATCGTCAATGTCGATGTTACCTCGTATAAAAGCGGGTTTCACGGCGACTCCAGTCGTATGTACTTTGTTGGTGGCCAGAGCGCCTGCTCGGACGCCGCATGTGAGCTGGTCGAAGTCGCTCGAAAAGCCCTGTTTGCAGGCATTGAGGCTGTTCGTCCTGGCAATCGCATCGGTGATATCGGAGCCGCTATTCAGCAGTTTATCGACTCCACGAAGAAATCGTATGGTATCGTTCGGGAGTATACGGGGCATGGGTTGGGCCGGGAGTTCCATGAGGCCCCAGCGGTAATTCACACCGCTCGTGCCGGAACGGGTAGTGTGATGAAGGCTGGAATGACCTTCACAATCGAGCCGATGATTAACGCGGGCTCTGCAAAAACCTCGCTCTCGCGGGTTGATGGCTGGACAGTGAGAACGGCAGATGGTTCCTTGTCTGCGCAATGGGAACACACGGTAGTGGTCACCGATAAGGGGTGTGAGCTCCTGACAGCGAGCCCGAAGGGGCTGTTCTAGTTTCGGCGCGCCCCAGAATACTCGGTGGAGTGGCGCAGGCGATGTGGCATCAGCGCATGGTATCCTGCTCTGCTAGTTCGCATCCGTTTTTTTTCGTAATCCTGCCCCTGCTTCCTCATTCTTGTTTAGCATCCGCGCTCGGTAACCGGCAGAGGATGAAGATAACGATGGGGACGGTACGCGGTACAGTGCACCAGGTTGCGGCATCACGTGGTCACCGACACGCAGCCCTCAAGTAGAGGATAGCTCAGCGGGGCAGGGGGCAAAACCTTGCGACCCTGCCCCCTCGGGTTACTATTCCTCTTCGGTCTCCGAGGAATCGCGGAGGATAGCAAAGCGCTCCATACCTTGTGACTCGACTACAAAGCGGAAGCCCTTCTTTGGATCGCCTTTCTCAGTCGCCGACTTGAAGTCATCGATCGTTGCAACAGATTTCCCGTTAATGCTGATGATAATGTCTCCGGCCTGCAGTTCTGCATCAGCCCCGATTCCTTGCGGATCAACCTGAGTGATAACAAGGCCCTTTGAGCGATCGGTCTTTGGTTTGCGAGGGGAGCTCTCATCAAACTCCTCAACGGTAAGGCCTAGGTCCTCTACTGAGCTATCCTGTTGTGGCTCTTCCTCCGCAACCTGCGCTGGAAGCTCACCGATCGTCACGTTACGGGTCTCCTTGCGACCGTTACGAATGATCGTCAGATCGAGGTCTGTGCCAGGCTTGATGCTTGCCACGAGATTTCTGAGCTGATTGACGTTTTTAACTTTATCTTTTCCAAGTTGGGTGATGATGTCTCCCTGTTGGATACCGGCCTTCTTCGCTGGTCCTTTTGGATCAACATGACCCACCAACGCGCCCTCCGTGTCATCGTACTCGAATGACTTCGCAAGGTCCTCATTGAGGTTTTGGATACCGACTCCGAGCCAACCGCGAGTTACCTTTCCGTTTGAAATGAGGCTATCGAGCACCTGCTTCGCCATGTTGATCGGGATAGCGAAGCCTATTCCCATGTAGCCACCTGATTTCGAGACGATCGCTGTGTTGATTCCCACAACCTCACCTCGGAGATTGATGAGCGGCCCACCGCTATTACCAGGATTGATCGCTGCATCGGTTTGGATGAAGTCCTCATACTGAGCTCCACCGGACAGGGCGCGGCCCTTGGCCGAAACGATCCCTGCCGTGATCGTATTGTCGAGACCGAAGCTCGCTCCGGCTGCAACTACCCACTCACCGATCTTTAATTTCTCAGAGTCTCCGAGTTTCGCCGGCTTCGGCAGGCTCTCTTTGACCTTGATCTTGATAACAGCCAGATCCGTGCGTGGATCTGTCCCAACAACTTTCGCCTTCACAGTACGTTCGTTGTTTAGTCTGACTGTTACTTCGTCGCTATCTCCAATCACGTGATTATTGGTGAGAATATGCCCCTGTTCGTCAACGATAACGCCCGTGCCGAGACCTCGCTGAGGAGTGGGGGCCATCTTGTCGAAGAAATCCTCTCCGAAAAACTCTTTCAAAGGATCTTTGCCTTTTGGAGCCTTGCCCTTCTTGGGCTTGCTCTCCGTTGAGATCGTTACTACGGATGGAGTGATGGTCTCAGCGACCCGTTCAAAAGCCTGTGAGAGTTGGTCTGCGACCTGTGCGCCAGAGAGCGCCTGGGAGTCTTCGGCGCGAGCGCTCACGGTGCTCAAGCTGGCCAAGGCTGCAAGCGTCAGGACCTTAAGTGCGCCCGACACGGTGGTGGCTCTCGTTGCTTTTCGTAGTGAGGGAAGGAAGGTCGGGAGGTAGGCAGACTTCATAGGTGACATGCTGGTAATACCGTAAAGCGTAAGTGCTTGATTTGGAGTATCATGAAAGACGAAATGTCGAAAGGAATATTCAAGGTCGGGGATGTTTGTGGAACCTGAAATCATATATCTGCATGGGCTGGGTTCGTCCCCGGGTTCTGTGAAGGCGCGCTTGGTTTCGGATTTCTATCGGAGCCAAGGAAGGGTCGTTCATACGCCTACGTTGGCGATTCCCTCCTTTGATAGACTCTCAGTTCATGGTGTGATCGAATCCGTTGTCGAGGCGGTTCGGTCGGTGCCATCGGATCAAGGGGTTTTCCTGATTGGAAGTAGTTTCGGCGGCTTCGCGGCGACTCACGCCTTTCACCGTCTCTCCGATCGGGAGCGACGAGGTGTTCGGGGGCTGGTTCTGTTAGCCCCGGTCTTTTATCCGTGGCACGAGTCTCAGGCCTTGTTAACGCCAGAGGTGGAGACGCGGTGGAAACGGGAAGGGTGGTATCCACTTCCTGAAAGTGAGACGGGAAAAGAGGTGCTTGTGCACTACCGCTTCGTCGAGGAGCTCCGTTCGTACGACTCGAATGAGGTAGTGCTTTCCGTTCCAACGTTGATTGTGCATGGCACGAAGGACGGAACGGTGTCTCATCAACAAAGCGTCGAGTTTTCCCGTCGGCAGCCAAATGCTCAGCTACTCTTGCTGGACGATGACCATCAACTAACTGCAGATAAAGATGGATTGGTGTCGATAATTCACCGGTTTATTGAGCGAGCATAATTCTGTCTATCCGGACGTAACGGGCATGCGATAATAGAAACATATGGCAAGGGTTCCTGTTACACGCTTAGGCATCTATCTCTCCATCATTGCGGTGTTGGGTGGGTTATTGGCGTATGGGGACGGAGGGATTTTATCCAAGGGGCGCCTCGGTGGATTTCAGCTTTTCAAGGTTCCAGAGTCGGACACTGTTCCCTTTGTGAATCAGCTTGATGAGTCAGCGCGCACTGACGAGCAGGATGACCCGCCCGATGGAGGAGGCGAGGAGTTTGATTTTAGTGGAGAGTTAAATCGGCTCTCGTCTTCAGATGCCGCCAGTGGAGATGCTGGTGAGGTAGCCGCAAAACCTACTCCGGTAGTGCCAACCCTCGTGCCGACGAGCAGTGATTTTGATAACGCCGGTGTCAGAACTGATAGCGATACTTCCGCTTCTGATGCGCGCAATATCTTCTCGGGCTTGCAAGATGATACTGAGGAGGGCTGGAACGGTCTCGGTGTTCTTGGTGGTATAACGAGTCGTTCGAACTCTCTGATGGGCGCTGGCGTGATTCCTACGATTGCAACGACGCCGGTATCCGGGCGTGGATGGGTCCAGGGGCAGGCTCGTGGATATGCGATGTTGTACGCGATGCAACTTGAAGCTCGACCCGTGGTTGAGGTGCAGGTTCAGACCCTCTTGGCATCTCGTGTTCGTGACCTCTACATCGGCGTGTTAGTCGATGGTACGTTCGGTAGAGATTTTAACTACCTCAAGGATGTCATCTCCAGACTTTCAGTGGATAATCGCTCGCTCACGGTTGCGCTCTACCTCTCGAATGGAGCAACGATGCGTAAGTGGCGTGAAACGCCGATAGATGAGCTTTTTTCGAGGATTAATCCCACCGAATTTAGGCAGCTCATTCGACGAGATACGTTGCGACGGAGCCAGTTTGCGGCGGTAGTGACGCAGGCCCGAGACGTATTTGAGTTTAATGCTACGTTGAATTCGGACAATAGCAACGTGGCTATTGTGATGCTCGAGGATAACCTCGATGCTGCTGCGTATCGGTCGATGCGAGACATCGCGAGTGAGCAGTTGGGTGGCCTCGCTGGGTTTATTCGAAATCCCTGCCTCGGCTGCTTTAAGGATGGGGGTGGTGATGATCTAACGCTGGGAAATCCGCGTGAGGAGCACAAGCCGGAGCGGTTCGCGATCTTGCAATCAGGCGATGCTTTTACGTTAGATGGCGCGGGCTTCAAATACCCGAATAGCGCCGAGACAGTGGGTGTGGCCTCGGATGAATTGGCTACCCTGCTTAACTCGTCGTTTCAGCGCGGATTGCGGTATTTTGGGTTGTGGCGCCATCAGTGGCAGGGCGTCATCGAGGGCACCGCTGTGAATCCTCATCCGACCGTTAGAAATTACATTCCGTCGACTCCGGATCAGCAGGAGTTTGAGATCGAGGCATTGCGCACGGGGTTAATACCAGAGGATCAAAGTGGTTCTGAAGTGGAAGGAGGAATGTAATGAAGCGCGAGGTGTTTGATCGTTTGTTGGACGAACTAAAAGGTGCAGTGCTAGCCACCGCAGAGGGGCATCGCTTCCCGCTTAATGCGGCAGTTGCCGCGGTCATGCTGCAAGGTAACTCGCGCGCGGCTGCCACGGCATCGAAACCAGAGATCTCGCAGAGCGCACTGGGTCTTTTGGCGCTTTTTGATGTTACGACGGTGAGCGCCGCTCTGGCGATCAAGGATGTGTCTCGAACACACGATGATACCACGGGTCTAACCACGGGGCTGGTTGACCTGTGGGGGCAGGCGGAAGCTGCGCGGTGTCTATGGTTTGACCAGTACGCCGTGTTTTCGGGGGGAGAGAGCCATCTGAGAGAGGTTGCCCTGCAGGAAACGGCTCGTTTGTTGGCCCCAGAGGCGATAGCTCTGGCGATCCGGCTCCAGGAGCCGGTGGCGCAATATGTTGATTTTGTTTCGAAAGTTGTCTCATAAGGGCGCATAATCCGACCCTAAACAATCAGAGATTCCGAAGGCTTGACCGAGATCGTGGTTATGGTACCCTCTGCCACTCTTATTAGTCGGAGACTGAGGTGTCCTCAGCGGTCTCCTGGAGTGTCACTTCAACGATATGAGCACCGCTCACGCGGGTAGCCACAATCGGGTATCTGTGGCGTTAATGAGGACCAAAAACAGCCTGGTAGACGTAGTTATGAGTACCAAATTTGTTTCGACAGAAGCAGCTCGCGAAGATCAAAAGTGGTGGGTGATTGATGCCGCAGGAGTTCCTGTAGGTCGAGTCGCCACAGCAGCAGCAACCCTTATTCGTGGAAAGCATAAGACGACTTTCACACCAAACGTTGATGGTGGTGATTTCGTTGTCGTTGTTAATGCTGGCCAGGTTGCGCTTACCGGCGCGAAGAAGAGCACAAAGCTGTACCGACACCACACTGGATACATCGGTACGGTAAAGACGATTTCTGGAGGAGATCTTCTTGAGAAGAATCCTGAGCGCGCTATCGAGCTCGCGGTTGAGGGAATGTTGCCAGCAGGCGTGTTGGGCCACCGTTTGAACGGAAAGCTCAAGGTATATCGTGGCAGCGAGCACCCGCATCAAGCTCAGAGCCCAGCGGTTTATACGATTACTAAGAAGTAAGGGAGTGCAGAGATGATTAAGGGTGGTGGTTTTCACGCCGTAGGACGTCGTAAGGCAGCAGTTGCTCGCGTATATCTTCGTCCTGGTTCAGGAAAGTTTTTGGTTAACGGCCAAGAGACCAAGGAGTACTTTGGTCGTGTAAGTTTGGAGCTCATTCTCAAGAGCCCACTCGTTGCCACGGGTGTGACTGAGAAGTTCGATATCCTTGCAAACGTTACTGGCGGTGGAAAGGCTGGTCAGGCTGGAGCTCTCAAGATGGCTCTTGGTCGCGTATTGTGCCTTGTGGATAGCGGTCTTCGTCCAGCTGTTAAGGCGATCGGCGCATTGACTCGCGACTCTCGTGAAGTTGAGCGTAAGAAGTACGGTCGTCACAAAGCTCGTAAGCGAGCTCAGTTCTCGAAGCGTTAATCGTATTCGAGTTCGGTTGAAACGGGGCCCGGTAGCGAAAGTTACCGGGCCCCGTTTTTTTGTCCCTGCGCAGTGGGTCTCTTGATCCCGTCGCTTCCGGCTGGCGCTGAATCCATCGAGGGAACCCTCCTCCGCTCTATTGGCGTACTCTCGTACCCGGGTGGTGAAAAGAAGTTGCGGTGCGGCGATTGTGAGATTTCGAACGAAAGATGAGGTCGCGCTGTCACCATGCCCAACAGAAAGTAACAGTACCCACAGCGTATGCGAATCCATAAGGCACACCGAATATGAATCACTTGGACTGGTATAACCCCCATCACTGCACCGTTTGGACGACTAAGGACCTAGAGGGGGTTGCTGAGGAATTGAAGGGTCTGGGCTTTGATGGCATTAGTGCGGGCCCCCTAGAAGAGCAGTGGAGTGGCTCGACCTCCTCGGCGGGTGTCTCTGCTCTGGGACTTGCTGTGGATCGAACGAAGTTGGCAGAGCTTCGCGCTGCACTCGAGTTGGTTATACATGCGGCGCAATGCTCGATGCGCCCGATAGAGCTCGTCATCCATTTGCTCTCGCAGGACAACCTTCCGCTGGGTGGTATCGAGGAAGTGGGGAGTCAGGAGCTCGGTGCCCTCTATGCAGATCTCGCACGACACTTTTGTGTTGAGAGTGACGTCAAGAGCGTTGTCTGGTCGGCAGAGAATGGCAAGCGTGAGTTGTTTCGCCACCGCCGCACGTTGCGTTGCTCAACTGATTCGGGGAGCCCACGGCCACGTAGGACAGTGAGCGATCAGCCTCTGAGTGTGATCGCGCCGGGAGTAATCCTCGACCTCTCGGTCGGTAGTAGTCTGAACATGTATCGCGACGAGGAGTCGTGGCTAGCGAGTGCCCGGCTGCGGCGAGTCGGCGAACGTTTCCACGTTCTGGAGTGGCAAAACGGACGAATACTTTTGAATCGGTCGAAGGTAATTGGAAAAGAGCTCTTCTTCCGAGGGGCCAGAGCGCTCATGGAATACGGGATGAGCGCTCCGGTGTGCTGAGAGAACGAGCAGCGAGCAGTTACTCGTGGAAGAGTGGCTGTCTGGGACGTAGTAGCTACCGTACTACCGAAAAGCATTCAGAATGTATCGAACGAGCTCTGTATTATTGCCTACACCCATCGCCGTCATTTCCCCTGTTGACTCGTGAAATGCCCGAAAAATGGGCCGTATATCGCGTTTCGGTGTAGTGTAATGCACCCTCTGAGGCGCTTTCTGAAGGTGTGCCGGAAGCCTCATCCGGCGTGCTCAATCGGTAAACTGGTCTAGCTTCTGATGCCGGAAACACATCTTCAGGAGGAGATCGCCGTATGAGAAAGCTGGTCGCACATTTTGCAGGTACAGGATCGGATTGTGAGCTAATCGAAACTTCGTTTATGCATCCCTCAGTTGGGGAGGAGCGACGCTGTATTCGTGGAAAGCGGAGTGGGGCGTATCGAGACTGCTCAACATTTCAATGGACCAAAGCTGTGCAAGCGCTCGCCTTACTTCTGGTCGAAGCTGCACTTCGTAAGCATCAACCATCGCATGCACCGTTACTGATTGGCCGCACGGGGAGCTTGGCTTCTTCTCTTGATTACGCCATCGACAAGCAGACCTCATGGCTCTACGAGATGTTTGGATGGGATTCCAAAGGGGCAGGGCTCTCGCGCAAGTTGCTTCTGCGATCGAATCCTGGCCAGCGGATG
>JBIIYC010000290.1:0-2536 GCA_044347025.1 Bdellovibrionota bacterium | reverse complement strand
AAGTTGGTGGCGCTCCTAGACCCGCAGGAGATAACGATTTCGGGTGGAGTTCAAACGATTATCAAACCGCGCAAAAAATAGAACGTATGAAAATCGCCTTCTCACTCTCTCTAGTATTCCTCGTAGCGCTAGCTACTACTCTGAACCACGCCTACGCTCAGAACCCCGAGGGCTCAACGTCTCTCTCCTCATTAAGCTCCAAGGGGCTCTTGGGTGACTCCACGAATGCCAAGGATTTCGGGAAGCTGCCGACTAACATCACATCAGACTCTTTAACGGTAAACGCGAAGAGTCGAGTCTTCACCTATAAGGGGAATGTTGTGGTGACTCAGGGCGACATGCGCCTTACTTCGAAAGAGATAGACGGAAGTTACAGCGAGCAGAATGAAATTCAAAAAATTATCGCCCGCGGCGATGTAATGATTACCAAGCAAGACATTAAGGCGACCAGTCAACTTGCAACGTACGACGCGGTAGCATCAATTGTGACTCTCACCGACAATCCTCAGCTTCAGCAAGCAGAGAGCGTGCTTATCGCCGACCGGATTAAGGTATTTCTGAATGAAAACCGGAGTCAAGCAGAGGGTAATGTACGCGTAACCTTCGTCAAGAAGGAGGGGGCTCCCGGCCCTGTGGGTGGTGCACCAGCGGCTACGCCAGCTGCCTCCCCACTACCGGCTCAAAGTCCGTTAGTGGCGATACCGCCACAGCCAACACACACTCCCGCGCCCAAAGCCCAGCCACAGGCGACACCAACTCCCAAGCCCAAGAAGACGGCAACACCAAAGGCAGCGGCAAAATCGAAGAAGAAAACCGCTAAGTCTGCAAAGCCCCTTCCTAAAAAGACTCCGCAGAGTTAATGGAGCCGATACTCGTCTGAGAGCGGTTGGCGCGGCGGGGCAGCATCGAGAGTTGGCGCCTTTACACTGAGAGCTTTCTTACTAAGCTTGAGAATCGCATTGGCGAGCACCCCCGCATCAACCGGCTTATGTAGGTATTCCTGAAATCCAGATGCAAATGCTCGATCCCGATCTTGGGGCTCCGCATACGCTGTGAGTGCGATGGCGGGCGTATTCCCACCTTTTTCCGCACTTAGTGCCCGAATCTTCCGTACGAAGCTGTGGCCGTCCTCCTGAGGCATCGCAATATCACTCACAATTATATCCGGACAAAACGTTTGGAATGTGGCGAGCGCCTCTTGTGCGGAGGCCTCCGCCTGAACGATCGCTCCTTGCGTCGCTAGCAGCTGCGCAAGCGCGAGTCGAGTTCTCTCTCCGTCCTCAACTAACAAGATCTTCAGATGGTGAAGGTCGTACCGCGGGAAGGAATCCTGCGGAGACACCACCGGCATCGCTTCCAGGGCTAGCTCACCAGACCGCGCTATCAATGGAAATGAAAGTGTAAAAGTAGCCCCCTGCCCTTCGCCCGGGCTCTCGGCTGAAACAGCGCCATCCTGCATCTCGGCCAGACTCTTCACGAGAGAGAGTCCTAGCCCCATGCCGCCGTGCACTCGAACACTTGAGGGATCGGCTTGGCTAAAGCGCTCAAAGATATGCGGAAGAAAGTCGGGCTTAATTCCCCTGCCGGTATCCTGGAAGGATATCCGTACTGTTTCGTTGCCCGGTTCCCCATGACACCGAAGCCGCACGATAATTGCACCCCCGGCCGGGGTAAATTTCACGGCGTTTGACAGAAGATTCCAGAAGCTCTGCTTGAGACGCGTGGGGTCGGCTGAGATATAAAGCTCATGATCAGGAAGGTCTTCCTCAATTGAGAGACCTCGTTGCTCGGCGTTTGGGCGAATGCTTTCGACCGCGGCTCTCAGCACTTCGACAACCTCAGTGGGCTGTCGATCAATGTGCAGCTTTCCTGTCGCGATACGCGAGAGGTCCAGCAGATCCCCAATAAGTTGGTTCTGCGCCCAAACACTCTCCTTGATGATACGAATTCCGGCTTGAATCCTCTCGGGGGGTAGAACCCCGCGCTCCATAAGCTGTGTCCACGACATGATAGCCGAAAGCGGACTACGCAATTCGTGGGACAGGGTCGCCAAAAAGAGATCCTTTGCTTTATTCGCCTGCTCTGCCGAGATTTTTGCTGCCTCCAACTGCGCTGTACGCTCAACCACCTTGGCTTCTACTTCTGCATAGGCTCGCTCCAACCTCTCCTGCGCCAGCTTTTGCTCCGTGATGTCGGCATTCACACCAAGCATTCGCTCCGGCTTTCCGTCGGGCCCGTAGAGCACGATTCCGTTCGCTTTAAGGTGTATAATTTTTCCATCTGGATGAACCACACGAAACTGGGTATCAAAATCTCGTTCTCGCCGGACTGCTGCCTGGAGTAATTGCACCGCAGCATCCCTGTCTTCCGGATGCAACGGCGCCACCCAGGCTTCGACACTGGTTGTAAAGTGTGCTCGATCCACACCGTAGAGTTCGAACATGCGATCGTCCCACGTCAAACGATTATGCAAAATATCCCACTCCCACACCCCCAGATGAGCCGATGACAGCGCGAGGTGAAGCCTTGATGAAAT
>JBIIYC010000289.1:0-2549 GCA_044347025.1 Bdellovibrionota bacterium | reverse complement strand
GATTTCTCTGCCCACCTCGGGCGTCACACCCAACAGACCCAATCATCAGAGTGAGGCTCAACGTGAGAGTAGTTGTCGTACGTAGCATAATCCCCCTGAACGTGTCGTAGGGTGCGCACCAAAAACTACCACCGTAATGAGCCGTTGCCTGTGGTACAGCCACTGCTACGGGCATCGTTTCGTACGCGCTCCTCTACCATTATTACCGTGCCCGCTGTTGTAACACTAGAGAAACATCACACAGGGACACTCCTCGTGATTCCAGCAGCACCATCAGGTGGAATACGAGATCGGCTGATTCGCTCAGAAGGCGACCGGTGTCGCTATTCTTGCCCTCAATGACCACCTCGAGCGCCTCCTCCCCTACCTTCTGTACCAGCCTGTCGGTACCAGATGCAAAGAGTTCGCTGGTGTATGAGCCCGGAATAGGCTGTTCTCGGCGCTTAGCAATCGTCTTAGACAGCTCCTCGAGGAACGCTACACCCGATTGCCTGGTTGAACCGAAGCAGCTCTCATCACCGGTGTGGCAGGTCGGCCCCTGTGGTTTGGCCAGGACAAGCACTGCATCTCGGTCACAATCAACGCTGCTAGAGACCAGCTCAAGCGAGTTTCCGGATGTCTCACCTTTCTCCCATAGCTCCTGACGCGAACGACTGAAAAACGTTACTCGCCTACGCTCTAAGGTTCGTTGATACGCCTCTCGATTCATGTAACCAACCATGAGAACTTTTCCTGATTCTGCGTCCTGCACAACAGCTGGAATAAGCCCATCGCCTTTTGAAAAATCCGGTTCTTGTTTCACAGTCGCACCTCTACTCCGTTCTCAACTAAACATTTCTTAACTGCACTGATTGCTAGTACGCGCTCATGAAAGATCCCCGAGGCAAGCGCAGCATCTGCCTCCGCCCCTCGTAGAACATCCAGAAAATGCTGCGGCGTGCCAGCTCCACCAGATGCGATCACTGGAATCGGAAGCTCACGACTTACTGCACCGATAAGATCGCACGCGAATCCATCACGCATACCATCACAGTCCATCGAAGTGAGGAGGATCTCCCCAGCTCCTCTATCACACACCTCCCTAGCCCACTCGGTAGTCAGGCGTGGCGTCGCTATCTGCCCTGCGTTTATGAACACGCGATCACAACCATCGGTGTGCTTTGAATCGATCGCCACCACGACACACTGGGTTCCAAATTCCTTGGCGAGCCTCTCGATAAGACCTGGATTCCGAATGGCCGCCGAGTTAATCGACACCTTATCCGCTCCAGCCTCTAAGAGACGAGAGACATCGCTAACAGAGGAGATTCCACCCCCGACCGTAAATGGGATCGTTACAACCCTTGCAACAGCTCTCACTACGTCGAGCGTCGTGCCACGGTCCTCGTTTGTAGCCGAGATATCGAGAAAAACGAGTTCATCAGCTCCCTCACTACAATACCGCTCTGCCAACTCAACAGGATTCCCCATATCTCGCAGGTGCAGAAAATTAACCCCTTTGACGGTTCTTCCACCCTTGATATCGAGGCACGGAATGATCCGCTTCGCTACCATATGAACTCCTGTACCGCAGAAAGGGAAAGAGACCGCGCATAGAGAGCTTTGCCGATAATAATCTCGGAGACCCCAACACCCGCGAGCGCCTGAACATCGAGCGCTGAAGCAACACCACCACTAGCGATGATGCGACGACCTGGACTTCCGTCACGCAGCTCTCTGTACATCTCCACCGCTGGCCCCGCTAACATTCCGTCCTTGCTGATATCCGTGGACATAACACCGTATACGGGTAGCTCTCGGTATTGGGCAACGACGGCTTCCAGTGAGAGATTCGAGGACTCTTGCCACCCCTTCACACGCACCGTGCCATCGAGCACATCGAATCCAAGGATAAACCGATCCGAGCCGAATGAGTTCATCCAGGAGAGCACCATCTCTCGCTGTAGCACAGCCGCCGAGCCAATCACGACATACCTGGCGCCACTATCAAAGGCACGTTGAATCGATTCAGCACTCCGAAGCCCTCCGCTATAGTCGATCGCCATGCCTGTGTCGTGCGCAATCTGCCCAACACACTCGAGGTGCTGCGGCGTACCGCTCCGAGCCCCATCTAAATCAACGACGTGAAGACGTCCGAATCCCTGCATTGCGAACTGCTTCGCTACTGCGAGCGGATCCTCGCCAACGACTTCTGTTGTACTAAACTCGCCACGACGCAATCGGACACACCGCCCACCAATCAGGTCAATCGCCGGAACAATTCGTACCCGACTCATACACGCCACTCCATGAAATTACGCAAAAGCTTCTCACCAACTTCGCCACTTTTTTCAGGATGAAACTGAACGCCTGCTCGATTTCCCACTGCAATCGCTGCTGAGAAGTCCTCTCCGTACCGGCACGTTGCAATCGAAGTCTCGCCTTTACCGACCCGAAAGCTATGGACGAAATAGAAATACGCTCCTTCCTCTATCCCATTGAACAGTGGGTGACTCGATGGCGAGATCCGACTCCATCCGACGTGTGGAATCTTACGAGGAGTCATAAAA
>JBIIYC010000011.1:0-28634 GCA_044347025.1 Bdellovibrionota bacterium | reverse complement strand
CTACTATCTCAGATATTTTCGGTCCGCGTTCTTTATGCACGCTTCTTAGTTTACCCCTGTCGGGCAGGCGCGTCAGCCGTCCAAGCTCCCTCGCTTCCCTATGAAAGTAATGGGCATTCTAGTAGGTTCATTTGCCATTTTTGCGCATGGTTCCATGTACCACCCACGCACCACACGTCACTTAAAAACGCCGTCTCACCCAGTACGCTACAACACATCAACCACCTGAAAAGACTGCTAATGGCATGATATCATTGAGCTTTGCGCATTTCTCATAATTCTGAGGTCCCTTGTTCGATTCAAGGCGTGGGCAGTCACTTTGGATATGTCCGGTTGGTTTAGCCAAAATGCTCAGAGCCTTGGCCTAAACCAGCTTTACTCCAAAGGGCGCCATTGATCCGCAGTCCTTCTGAACGGGGGAGCCCATTCACGTGTTTACCTAAAAACATTCCTAACCTGGCGGGCGAAATATATCGCCCACCCCGACCCTGTATCATACGCCGATACACCTGCCTGAAATTGTTCCCCAGCGAATTTCTTAGGGATTCCTGATGTGGCAGGCTATAGGCACGAGGAGAATCAATCTATGAGAATCAAGCTAATCACGTTGGTCGCAGTCCTCTTTGCGTTCAATGGGTACGTTGCGGATGCACACGCGGATCTGCTTTGCCTGAAAACCACTGTGAACAAAAAGACTCTCAAGGCCTCGATTGACAGTCTGGTGGCTCAGCAATGCCCTCGTGGGTATACCCCAATTGCAGACACCGCGGTATTCGCCGGTCAAAAAGGAAATGCTGGAGTCGCTGGACCACAAGGAGTAACGGGGCCGCAAGGCATACAGGGGTTGCAGGGAGAGAAGGGCCCCAAAGGCGATAAGGGTGATACAGGATCCATGGGGCCGCAGGGAGAACCGGGTCCATCGGTGTCAGTGTACGATGCGAATGATGTGCGGGTAGGTCCGTTGGTGGGTTTGGGATGTGCTGAATTTTTCTCAAACCCTGGCCCTGCAGCTAATCAAGGCACTGTGCTGGTGACGGTCGATGGAGAGACGTACCCTGTGTGTGTAGCGAGCGATAGGTTCCAGTCTGGTGCTGATGCTTACTTTGCCTCTACGGACTGTACAGGAGCGGCCTATATTTTTGATTCACGCATACCTGATTATCGGGATCGCCTGTTGCCCACTGGAGTTGTGGTGAATATGGGCGTTCGTCAGTTTCTCTACAGGCCTGACTACAACCTAGGACAGCAACCCTTCACGTATCGTTCGATATACAGAACTGATGGGGTGTGCATGGCGCAGAACGGCACTACTATGCCCTATCGAGGGATTGAGGTTGCTGATTTAACAGCTATGTTCCAAGCGCCGTTTGCAGCCCGGTAGCTGGATCGAATTCGATTTACTCTCAAGAGCGTTGTCGCGAATCAGCACAATACTGGGAGGAACTTCACGACCTTTTCTGAAGGGGCTCCTCAGACCCCGAGCGATGATGGTCGCTCGAACTCATTTCCGAATCGAGCTGAGTGTGGAGTGATCCCAAGTATTGCGGAGCGAAAGACTCTCGGATTTAGGCGCAGCCAAACAGTAGTCGGACTGCAGACACTCCGACCTAACTCTTCACACAATACTTCCCTTGCGCATGATACCCCGAAGGGCACGGGCCATTCTTGGGGATGACCATTTTGGGATCGTGGGAGTTGGCGACGCAGTAGTTTCCTTGGGCGTGCCATCCAGATGGGCAGGGACCGTCCTTTGGGATTATCGGTTTGGCGCCGGGATTAGGGACGCACATGTTCCCTTGGGCGTGATAGCCGGATGGGCAGGGTCCATTTTTAGCGATCGGCATTACGGGCATCGACATAGTAAGCGGCTCCTTAAAAAGAGGGCGAGGAAAATAATAGACTGACTTCACTAGGTTCAAAAATGGCTTTTTGGGGTAGACCGGAGCGGTTTTTTGACCCGTCGTCAGCATGCCACACGGGGCCTTAGGGTGCAGCTACCTGTACCATGTGGTGGTTTAGGTGGATGGTAGGCGTTGTCGCAGGTCCGGCCATCGGAAAGAGAGGTGATCGATGAGGCGATTTTAGGATAGGAATTCCTTGCGGGGGGCTAGTAAAAGGGGGATAGTTCGCGGCACGTTTTTACTGGACTATCATCGGGAGTGCTCAGGGCAGAGATGCCGCCTTCAGGACAACCGGGGCGTTTTATGAGCGGAGACGCCATGTTGGATCAGATTTACAGAGAATTGGAGGAGGAGGGGTTCAAAATCCAGCAAACAGGGGGCATAAAGACCGGGCTAGACTTTGAAACTGTCGAGGCAAAAGTAGGATTTCGATGGATACTACTTTCGCAGCCTAAGGACCCCAGCGATGGTGTTACCCTCAGCATCCACCTCGGCGATACGCAGGCTCAAGGAAAGGCTTACCTCGCCTACCTGTCCTCCGCCAAGCTCGACGAGATTAAGGCAAGAGGGTGGAAATTAGAGGCCAATCTCCACTTTGCGAGCGCTCATGGAAAAAACCTGTGGAATATCCGCTTAGCAAAACACAAGGAGATATCCCTTGAGGTCTATCTCGAATTCTGGAGGAGCGCTCTCCAAAACGGTCTCATTAGGCGACACGAGCGTTCCGAGTTTGAGTCACTTCTTCAGATGCTGAAAAGTGGTGAGGTCATGGATGACAATGACTGTCAGAACTTCCGAAACTTCTTTAACCAGAACCAAATGCAACAGGTAAATATCTGCCCAGGGATGGTCCTAGGTAAGTCTTTTTCGAGATCTGACTTTTCTGACAGTTCCGCCGGCTTGAGGAGTAACCTCGTGACTGAGCTAAAGTCGTTGTTTGATAGTTTTGATATTCCGAGATTCAGTCTTGCCGATTATTTGGGAGGCAAAAAGATGAATGAGCAGAGTTCGCCGGACGAAAAAGATAATAAGCGGCTTAACGACTGTGTGACTCTACTTGAGAAGCATAAGCAGCAGATAATCCTGCAGGGCCCTCCCGGTACTGGGAAAACATTTTTAGCTAGAAACCTCGCTGAGCAGATCCTCACGCGTAGGGTTTCACCAAACAAAAAGGAGCAAGCACAAATTCTGGAGAAGAATCGGTGTTACAAGCTTGTGCAGTTCCATCCATCGTATACCTATGAAGATTTTGTTCGGGGTATCCAGGTAAAGCCGGATGAACATGGTAATGTGCGATACGAAGTGACCAATAGAGTGCTCGCAAACTTTGCTCAGGATGCTCACGATAATCCCGATCAGCCGTACGTGCTGATCATTGATGAGATAAACAGAGCAAACCTTTCTTCGGTTCTGGGTGAGTTGATATACGCCCTTGAGTACAGAGACGAGGCAGTTTCTTCGATGTATGCGCGGAGGAAGAAGCGCGAGGATAAGCCAACTGAAGAGTTTGAGTGCCACAAGCTAGTGTTACCGAAGAACCTATACATCATCGGCACCATGAACACCGCAGATCGAAGCGCAGGCCATCTTGATTACGCTATCCGGCGAAGATTCGCGTTTGTCGATGTACGTCCAGAGCATCTTGGAATGAAGAACTTCGATGGTGAACTGTTCAAGAAGGTACAAGCGCTCTTTACCACGGATGAATACGAGACACGGTCGGAGCACCTCTCCGAGGAGTTCAGGCCCCAGGATGTGGCGTTGGGGCACTCGTATTTTATAGTAGATAAGGATTTGAAGGATGAGGAGGTTCAAGAGCGTATGGCGCTTCGGCTTAAGCACGATATCAAGCCTATCCTCTTAGAGTATGTGAAAGACGGGGTGCTGAAGGAGTCAGCGCTCGCCGAAATTAACAAGCTGGGTAAATAGACAGGGCTATGCGATTACGGCTCACCGAACATAGCTGGCTTAAGCGGCCACGCGAGATCTCTGATGCGGAGCTTCAAAGCCTATCGGCTGAAGTGGTTCGCCGATACGAGCAGGAGCTGTGCGTGTTTCAGGAGGCGCTAGCTGAGAAAGCCTCGCTCGGACCGGCCTTGTTTCGCGACCAAATACGCGCGTTTCATCTGCAAAAGCTTGAGGGGAGTAGCTACCGCCTAGAGGCAAATTACCTCGTGGGTGCTGATTGGTTGGTCAAGGGAAAGAGCTATGTTCAGGTAATCCCGAAGTTAGACAAGGAAGCGGCAAGGCAGTTCGCTCAAATCTCGGATGAGGAGGAGCAGGCACCGGATGCTCCCTTGAGTGACGAGAAGGATCGATTAAACGCTGATTACATCGAGGCGCAGGGAATCAGCACGTCCACGCAGGTGCACTACCTACGGATGCTCATGACTATCGTAAAAGATAGCCACTTCGATAAGTACCTGGGAGATCTCTTTCACATTGATTACGCAGCGCCACCGTTGCCGTTGTCCTCAGATGAAGATCTGTTAACGCCCCTGTTAGTGGTGCGCTTTGTTCAGGTCGTACGGCGCATCGTGAGTAAGGGGCTCAGAAAATCGTATTACACCGTCCGCCACAACCTCAAGAATAGAGTGAAGGGCAAGGTTCTCGTTAGCCAGCACATTAAGGAAAACGTTTTCAAGAGCAGGCTCAGTACGGTGTTGTGTCAGTACGATAACTTTGGTGAGAACACTCTCGAGAATCAGTTTCTGAAAAAAGTTTTGAGCTTTGCGCGCAGGTACCTTGATTCCCACGGCAAACTCTTTGGTGACACGTTGCCAGAGCTGAACCATGCGGTGCGATTGGTGGCACCTGCATTTGAGCTTGTCGATGAACTTGCAGAGAGTTCACTGCTAAAACACACGACGCATCATCCGTTTTATGGGGAGTACAAAGAGGCGATACGGGTAGGTAAGCTCCTTCTAAAACGGTTTGCCTATGCTATTCACTCGGCTGACTCCACCGAACGGGTGATGACACCTCCGTTTTGGATCAATATGCCGTCTCTTTTTGAGATGTATGTGTGCGCGATGATGCGAGCACACAATCCGAGCCGTCTTGAGGAGATTGAATACCAGTTCTCTACGCATGGAAACCAGGTTGATATCCTCGTCGCTGGCGATCGGCATCGGATGGTCATCGATACGAAATACAAGATGCGCTACCTCAAGAGCGAAATCCACCAGGATATTCGCCAAGTCACCGGATACGCTCGGCTCAGAACAGTGCGGGCGAGATTGGGAATTGCGTATTCGGCAGATGATACGGTTGATTGTTTGATCATATATCCCGACCTCGATAACGGGATCGATGATTTTTCATTTGCGACGATGTGGAACGCAAAAAAAGAGGTTACAGCCTACCACAAGGTGTGGAAGCTAGGCGTCAAGATTCCTGTGTGGAACTCGCCGGTCTAACGATCTCTGGTGCGCGTGCTAGGCGACGGCGTTGTGGTCCCTCAGCGCATAGAAGAAGCTGAGAAGCTTCATCTGCTCGGTATTCGAGCATCTCGCCTGAAAGAGCTTCGGAGAGCCGACGACGATAGCGAGCGCTTTGGCTCTTGAGAGCATGACGTTAATCCGCTGTTGGCTGAAGAGGAAATCGAGTCCTCGGGGGGTGTCCTCAAGACTCGATGTTGCCATCGAGACGAGAACGACAGGGGCCTCTCGTCCCTGAAATTTATCTATTGTTCCGATGTCAGCATCGGGAAGGCGCTCACGGAGCTGTGCGACCTGCATGTTATACGGGGCGATTACCATGATATCGTTCACCGTGATCGGTCGCTCACGTCCATCCTTATCGCGGAAGTGGCAGGTAAGAAGCTCCTGGTAGAGAGACGCGACTGCGAGCGCTTCTTCCGGTGAGGAGTTGGTGTTGCCGTCGTGGTCAACGGGATAAAAGTAGTACCCAGCCTGTTTTGGTACCGATAGGTTTCCTTGAGGGAGTATCCTTTGGTTTCCATTCTCAGGCGTGGCAAGGAGGCGGCTCTCGTATACCTGCCGGGAGAGGAGGTCGCAGATATCGGTGTGCATTCTACGGCAGGTATCAAGGAATACCCCTAACTCCGGTGGAACAGTGGCGTGATCGCCTAAGAGATATTCGAGAGGAGAGAGGTCCATATCCGCGGGGTGGATCCCTTGTAGGGGTTGCGGGAGCTGGCAGGGGTCTCCTATCAGGATAAGATTGTGAGCGGAGACGCCGGCCGCGGTCAGGTGCGCGAGGGAGACCTGGGACGCCTCGTCGACTATGAGGTAGTCGAGCTTTTGATCCATAACCTCCCGGCAAAATGCCCACGTGGTGCCGGCGATGAGGTTGTATTCTTCTGGATTCAGGGATGTTTTCTCAAGCCAATCTTCGATTTGAGGCGCTGGGGCGCTTGGCGATCGATTCGTGCGGTAGTGGGTCTCAGGGACGTCCTTCTTAGAGACTTTGGTTCCCGTAAACGCGAATTGCTCTTTATGCGCGACTGCGTCCACTTCATTAAGAAAGTTGATAATCGCCTTGTGGGAGTTGGACATCACGCCTAAGCGCTTGCCGGCACGCATGAGTGAGACCGCCATGCGGGCTCCGTGGAAGGTTTTTCCGGTACCTGGAGGGCCCTGAATGAGGAGGTAGCTGCGGTCGAGTTTGAGCGCTGCATCTGTAAGCTTCTCCCTAAAGGATGGGTCATCGGCGCCGACTGATACCACCTTTGCCCGCGGGCCATCGGTGAATACGGGGCGGTCTTGGAGAAGGATATCGACGAGCGCTGCATACGGATATTCACGATTAGATGTTCGTAGCTGCGAGAGATCCACGGAGCTCACGGCGAGGAGAAACCTATCGAGAGCGGCCTTGAGTGAGCTAGTGAGGTCTAATGGTTTGGCGGCGACGCTGAGATGTTTGCAGCTTTCATCAACTTCTATAGAAGTTTTTAGCTTGATTGAGACCGTGCCGTTGGTTGAGTCTATCGCCTCGATCTTGCCAAAAGACCGTTCGTTGTCGATGTCCAAAAGTTCGTCTCCCTCTTCCAGCGCGAGTTCTTGCGCCGGGAAGGTATAATGCAGAAGGGTGCTCTTTTTAATTTTTTCGGCTGGGCGTGTGGTGTCGAGCGTGCAGTCGCATAGCACCTCTGGATCCTCAAGGCGCTCATCCCACATGAGATCCTTCTTACTAAAAAGGTTCCACCAGGCAGGCTTCATCTCACGTCGGTAGAAATCACCGAGATAAAAGAGCCGTAGGCGGAGCATCTCAGCCTCTGTATACGGCTCTTCCTCATCACGAGCCTGGAGTTCGTCGATGTTAAAGATCTCTCGAAATCCAGCCATGCGCTGATCGTCTGTTTGGCGCTCCTTCTCAGAGTCTTTTGTCTTATCGAGTGCCTCTGGTGCGGGTTTGACAGCGAGCTTGCTCCAATCAACTCCGAGTTTCCGAGCGGATTCTACTTTGAGCTTTGCGAGCCAGTCATAGAGCTCTATCATTGAGTCGCAATCTTTCTGATTGTAGTCCCTGAGTTCCTCAAGCAGAGCAGGATCCTTGGTTTCTAGGTACTTTTCAAACCACACGATGCTGGCTCCGCTGCCTGTAACGGCTTGATCGCGCGTGGCGCTGTAGAAATGCTCAAGGTTCTTAATAGAGTACTTTGGCTCTGAGACCCGGATTGATTGCTTTACGACCGTATAGAGGTCGCAGAACCTTTGCTGACGTAGGAGGTCATCAAGCGCGTGCACTCGGGTGGGGTATTGAGCCGAGAGTTTCTTGAGCGCCGTGGTCTCATACTGAGAGTAGTGATAGATCTTGGCGTTGGGGAATCGTCGCAACCGTTCGGTGATGAAATCCATCACATCCTCGAAGCACTGTCGCTCTTCCCGTTTGGTGAGTGCCCAGAAGGCGCGATACTCAAATGAGCCGTCTGGTTTGCGCCATGAAAATCCGTGTAAGTACTGCAAGCCGTCGAGCGCACGGGGGTTTGAGCAGGTTTCCTTGATGAGTGGATCGGCTTCAATGTCGTAGAAGAGGTCCCCCTCATCGAGCGGAGGCAGGAGTGTAAAGCCGCGACCACCTTTGCTGGGATGGATGAATTTATAGCTCGGAGTGCCTGTTTTCTCCGCGCTCTTTTGGAGTGCTGCCTGCTCTTGGAGCTTTTCAAAGGTTGCTCTCTGGAGGGTTTCTGGTCGAGCGGCTTGTGGGTCAGCTAACTGGGCACCCGTTGTAATTCCGCTGCCGGCTAACTTTATCCGCTGTCCGCGCGAGACGTTTGCGATGAGTGAGAGGTGGTCATCTTTCACTCGTTGTTCCTGGCAGTGCTCGCGCCAGTGGCAGATGGCGCAGCGGTAGCACGGTTCCGGGTAGAGTTCAGAGAGCGAATTGTCGGATATAGCTGTGAGGAAGTCGGCCTTCAATCGGAGGTAATACGGCAGGTAGTCGTTGAGCCTAAATGACTTCAGTTTAGAGTCCCCGGTAACAATATGAACTCGTTCCGGTAGGTGTCCCTGGATGTCCCGCAGGAGCTCCGAGTATAGGCAAAGTTGTATAATGTGTGTGACTTTTTCCTTTTTGCTGAGCTTTGTGTCGATGACCTCGTAGCTGAAGTTGCCGAGCTTCGAGGGACGGTCAACCCGGATGAAGAAATCGGCGAACCCTTGGAAGGGGGCGGTGTAGAGGTAGGGCTGATACACGTAGGGTGCGCCTTGACGCAGCACATCGATCGTCGCCTCGCGCGCCACGAGCCTCGCCTCCTCACTTGTCAGGTCTGCGCGCGACGGTATCTTGGCAACGAGATGCCCCTCGAGCTCTAATCGGTTAAGGTAGTTGAGTTCGTGCTCATTTCCTTTTTTCTGGGTTAATTGTGTCCCGGCATCGTCCTCAACTCGTTTTAGATCCTGAGTCTCAGAGAGCTTGTCGAGCCAAAGGATGTAGCGGCAGCCGGCAAAGTTGCTGAGGGAGGTCGCCGAGTAGGGGGCAGTAGCGGATGACTTTGGCATTGCATGTATCCGAGATGATTGGCTGAGTCCTTCTCTGTTGATCCGAGGGAGCCTTTAGAAAAACTCTGGCTGGGTTACGTTAGACGATGGCTGCTGGGAGGTCTCGACAGCTGTGCGTATCTTGTCGATGGTTGCATTAATCAACGTAACCATAGCAGAAGTTAAGGCCTCGGGTGTTTGCTCGATGTTTGACACCATCAGTCGGTATCCCACGCGTTTTCTCTGCCAGTTGGGCAGAAGCTTAATTTCGGTGCCTTCGATGAGCGAGGTATTTGCCGCAAAGCTTTGAAGGAGCGTTGCCACACCGGTCTTGCGGAGATCATTGGATTCGATGTGGAAATCAACGGTGACCTGGTTAAGCGACGGCTCCCAGAGGTATTCATAGTGGAGGTCCGTAGGAACGGGATCGCCCAGATAAATCTGTTGGAAGCCTCGAAACTCTTTGAGTCGATACTGATGATTCGTTGTCGTTAGAAATAGAGATCCCGTGTCACGCATCAGTTCCGGGTATGGCTTCTGTGGAGATGTAACACGAGGGGCCGGCCCGGCGAGCGAGAGATCCTTAATCTTTTGGCGTGCGCTCTCTTTTAGCACGCCATCTTTTAGGTACTCGAAGAGAATCGGCTTTATGTCGTACTCAAGACGCAGCGACATCGACTCGGGAACCTTTGGGTCGCTGATGAAGTAGGAGTGTCCCAATGCAACATCCTTCGGACTAAACTCCTCGCAGAGGTACTCAGAGGGAGTTTCATAGTCGTTTGATGTAGTGAAGAGTTTTTTTACTTTGTCGAATAGCGCCGCGTGAAATTCGGGTATCGCAAGACGCATTGGTAAGACATCAACGAACGCGAACCTGCGACGAATGGCGTAATCGATATGCCCGGCGCTTCTGTCTGCAGTGTTCATGGTGCCGATAATATATAAATTATCGGGTAGCACTAAGGTTGCGTCACCATCTATCGGATACATGGAGTCTACTGCCTGGCCACGATACTCGAGGGCGTAGATCAACTCTCCAAGCACGGAGGATACGTTTGCTCTGTTTATCTCATCGATGATGAGGACATGCGCTTCAGAAGAGTTCTTCCTTGCTCGCTTAGCAAAGAGAGCGAGCGTTTTGTCGGTTGCCTGATATTTCGGGGCACCGTCATCGGAATTCACCACTATTCCACGCACGAAATCCTCGTAGGTATACGATGGATGAAACTGGACTAGCTTGTATCGTCCTGTCGCATCGAGGATGCTCGACTGAGTTTCTTTCTCGTTGGTAAAAGTTTTAGTCAGAAGGTACTGCGCAATATCCTTGGCTATATACGTTTTCCCAGTGCCGGGAGGGCCCTGTAGGATAATCTGCTTTTTATAGCGCAGGAGTTTAGTAATTCGCGCGATCTCATCGTTTTGGCTTTGTGGTAATTCGGGGATGTGGTTCATAGGTACTCTAAACTCCCTGTTGTGCGAGCGCACCGCTAGCCGCGTGACGTTAGCACGAAACGGAGGGCCTTTACATCACTCTCTCCGCCCAGGCTTGAAACCGAAAGACCCGCAAAAACCCGCGGAAAGGAGGCTTGTGGAGGGATATCCGCATGCTCAGGCGCTTGGGATCTGAGGACGTTCTCATTTTGGGGGCGCGCATGCACGTACCTGTGCCATCTGATGGTGTAGGTGTTACCGAGAGGAGAAGAGGCTTATCCGCAGCTCTGTAGCCGCTGCGCATCGGCGTCTGGTGATAGGAGCATGAAGAGCTTCGCGCGCGCTCTGGTCATAGCCACATAGGTTAGTGCGCGTCCAAGCTCGGAGGTCAGATCTTCAACCTCAGTGACGATGATAAAATCGTTCTCAAGCCCTTTAAATCCGCTAATCGTGGAGAAGGTTACGGCGTCGACTTGGTGATCTGCGAGTTGTCGGGCCGCCGCTTGGTCAAGCCACATCGCAGCGGGAAGTTCAGAGGCTACTGCCTCAAACCCCCAGGATGGGGTTCGGTGCCGTGAGAGAACTGTAATCTGTCCGGCGGGAACGCCCTCATCGAGTAGGTCCTTGAGGATGCTCATGAGCCGTCTCCGAGCCTCCTTAGCGTCATGAACGCGGTAGTAGGTTACAGCGGCGCCGTCGATGGTTGCGCCGGCCGGCAGCTTCGGGCCAGCGAGCCTTTGCGCGGCCTCGGCGATCTGTCGGGTGTTACGGATGTTCGCGCGTAATCGGCTGGACACCCCGTGGGACCGCAAACGCTTGGTGGCCTCGCTATCACACCGCCCATACACAGCGCCCTGGTTCGTATCGTCCATGCACCAGAGCCATCGCCCACCTGAGAGCCCGCCATGCACGAGGGGGTCGATGGCGTTGAGGTAGTGTTCTGTTAAGATGTCTTGGCCTTCATCAACTATAAGCACATCGCAGATGGACGAATGCTCTGATTGGGCAAGGGCAAAGTGCTGAGGGAGCCAGGTATGCCAGAACGTCTCGTCGGCAACTGCAAGCCCAGCTGCGAGATCTTCTTTGAAGGGGGAGACCTCCAGCGTTTTCACCATCAGTTCATGGATGCTGCTGACCTTGAGTAGTTGCCCGATATTTTCGTGTACCTTTGCGGAGATGTACTGTGCAAGATTTTTGTTATACGTGAGCAGCAATACCTTTTTACCTTCTTGTAGAGCACGTACAGCAGCTTCCGCTGCTAGGATGGTCTTTCCGGTGCCGGCGGCACCTAGGACAATCGCGCGTTCGTCTTGCATAAATGAGTCGAGCGCTTCACGTTGAGTTTCTTCCAGATGAATGAGATGTCGGCTAACATCGTGGGCCAGCGATAAATCGCTTACTGCTGCTTCAAAGTCTCCGCGAAGAAGAGAGACGAGTTCCTCCGCATCTTTCTTCGACGGGCAGAATCGGTCGTTGATGCCAGCTGCTGTGTAACGTTTGCTGGTCTCCACCGAAAGTCGCCGGATATATTCCCGTAATGAGGAGCGCCGGTCCGTGAAATCATACACAACACCCGGGTTCTCTGATATCTCTGACCTCGCTATCGATGCTTTAAGCGCGCAATCTGGCGCTACGACGCCGTATCCAAGAAGAAGTTTGGCTAGGCGTGTTCCGTTCGCTTTGAGGCGATCCTCTAGAGAGAACATCCCTTCTCGCGCTTGATCGAACGGGCTGCGCTGCGAATTCGTTCGATCGTCGAGCGATGCCCCGTAGATCCAGACGCCGTTTTCCCGCCGGACGATTCCTCCTTTTACCTCAAGACAAAATACGCCAAGCGGAGTGATTAGGATGAAATCGATCTCTCCCGCTCTCTGTCGGCGATGCTCCGCTAGCGCAAGCGAGTGAAGCACGAGCCAGTCATCTGTTCCAGGCTCGCTTCGCAGACGTTCAAAGAGGTCTCGCTCTGCCTGGCTCCGCACGAATGCGGGGTTACAGTATGGAGGTATCATCTTGCTCATAGGCGACTTGTGCACCGGTTATTGGGCGCATACCGGGTTCCTCTGCGGCGGTCTTGAGATCGGTCGAGCTCCAACGACTGCTTAAGCGGAGGTACTTTATCTAGGTACGCTAGTCGGTTATCGGACGCTCGTCCAGTAGAGTATAGACGCAAATAGTGCAAGGGCGTAGTGGATGGTAAGGTCGATGGGCAAGGTGCGTTTTAAAGGGTAGTCCATCCGATCGGGGGAACTATCGGAGCGAGTCCAGAGCCCGGGGACGGATGCTGAGGTGGCGAGGGGTCAGTCTAGTGGCCTGGAATCGTGGGCTTCGACCATATCACTGTTTTAGTGGCAAAAGGCGACCGAAACCCCTCCTCGGGTAGTGTCATCCTATGAAGTCGCCGGGTTGCCAGCTCGCTGGTGTTCAGCCTCTACAAGGGGGCACGCGACAACTGGTTCGATATCAAAGGAGGCTAGATATGTTGACGTTCTCTGTGGTGGGTCCGATTGAGGTGCCAACGTACGCCGGAAAATGTGCAAAGATAGTGGACGCGGAGGCGTTAGGCTCATTTTGGGAGAAAAGCAACATCGCCGAGAGAAGCGGTTGTTACATTTTTTCAGTTCGTGCAAGCCGCGGATATAAACCCGTCTACGTTGGCCTCGCAACCAAGACGTTTAAGCAAGAGGTTTTTGCGCCGCATAAGCTTGAGAAGTATCAGAGGTGCTTGGCTGATACGAGGAAGGGCGTTCCCGTTGTGTTCTTTGTAACTTTGCCAACTGCCCGCGGCCGAAAAAACACAAAAGTGATTAGGCAACTTGAGGACTTTTTGATTCAGACCTGCGTATCTCGTAATCCGGACCTCCTGAACGTTAAGGGCACCGATCAGGCAGAATGGGGGATCTCAGGCGTTATTCGTGGTGGTAAAGGTAAGCCTAGTCGTGGAGAGTTGGCACTTAAGCGGACCTTGGGCCTCTAGTAAGTTTAATGCACGATTGGACATTGAAGCCACGCGTGGAGAGGGGGCGCTGGAAGGACCCAGCGATAGCTGATTTGCGCGGATGACCTGTGAGTTGGTCTATGATCGCCCGAAGAAGGGCCAACAGGATATCAGCGGCCTATGAGGTATATGGGGTTAAGGCAGTCAGAGGCAAAATTATTCTGTCGTGCATCGCACGCGAGAAGCCTACAATTGAAGGGCCGACAGGTCGGATGAACTACGAGAAACATGGGGTGAGTCTAGGAGGTCGCATTGGAAGAGCGCACGCTGGAAGGTTTATTAGTCGGGGATCTGGAGGCAGCACGCCGGCCCGGAGCTATAGTATCCGTCCGCCCGGAGGACTCGATGCGGCGGGCAATAACGGAGATGGTCTCCTATGAGTTTTCGCAGCTTCCGGTTGTCAAAAGTGAGTACAACATCCCTGGGGTGATCACTTGGCGATCCTTAGGCAAAGTGTGGCTGACCGATGGAAGCGATCGTCAGGTCAAGGAATTCATGGAGGAGGCAAAGTTTGTCTCTCTGGATGATCCCGTCCTTGAGCTCATAAATAAAGTGATCGCGTATGAGTTCGTGATGGTACGAGATTCCTCAAACAGATTAAGTGGTCTGGTTACCTCGGCAGACTTAAGTCGGGAATTTCACAAAATCGGAGAGCCCTTTCTTTTGATTGGAAGTATCGAGCGAGGTCTTCGGCAATTAGTTCGCCCCCATCTTGATGACGATGCCGTGAAGTCTCTCTTGAGTAGCAAAGGATGTACAAAAGTCGATGATCTCGTGTTCGGTGACTTACAAGCCCTCCTTGCCTCAGAGGTTGTGTGGCCGAAATTGGGGCTCGCTGTCCATCAGTCTGCATTTAATAAAAATCTGGGCGAAGTAATCGAGTGGCGAAATAAGTTAGTGCATTCTCGAATTACGTACCTTGGAGACCAACAGCTTCGATTGGTTAGAGCGTTTGAGAAGTTAGTCCGAGAGCTTCTTGGCTCCGTCACCAGAAAAAGCGGATGACGAAGATGGAAGGCACTAAGCCATTGGTACGGATCCATGGGGCTATCCCAAACTAAATTCGCAGGTTTAGGGGGTAGATAGCTGGTACCAGACAGTCTCCTGTTCCAGACCCACACAGGACCACGGTGCCCGCAAAACGGCTTTAAGCCAATCCCCAAAAGTGGCGACTCTACCATAGAGTCTCTTAGTGCAGGGCACCCCATGGACACATCCTCATTCCTCAAACGAGCACTTCTCCTCCAGGCGGAGCTGCAATCTGGAAGGTTTCCCAACGCCAGTAGCTTCGCTGAACTGTGCGACTGCTCTCGTAGCACGGCGATGCGGATTATTGATCGGCTTCGGCACGAGTTCGGAGTTCCGATTGAATACGATGAGTCTCGGAGAGGATACTACCTTACGAAGCCTGACTTCTCATTCGCATCCTTGCCTCCGGGGCGGGATGAATTGGTTGTGCTGATCCTACTAAGCGAGCTGTTGAGTCTGATCGACGATCCATCGTTAGGGGCCGCGGTTGCCGCTTTGTGGGCACGGATAACCAACGGGCGGCCCGATGTGCGCTACGACCTTGAGCACATCCGGGGACGGTTCTCATCAGATACAACCTCAGTGGCGAAGCTTGCTGATATCGATCTCCTTCGGATGTTAGGTCTTAGTCATACCGGACAACCGGTCAAAATCCGCTACCGCTCTCCGTGGAAAAACGATGACGGTAAGGACCATCTGGGCCGCTTTGAAAGGTTTCGATTCTCTGATGGTATCCTCTACGCGCTTTTTGAGGACTACCGAGGTCGGCAGATGGTTCTAAATGTTTCCTTTATTAAGGAGATAGAGGAGATCGATCAGTTGCCAGAGCGTCCAGCCGGGGAGGAACATCGGAGCGCACCAGGGGCAGACTGGCTTGAGGGCTTCGGGGTGTGGGCTGGCACAAAGCCAGAGACGATCGAGATCTCAATTCTCGCTCCTGCCTCTCGCTACTACGCCGCCCAGACGTGGCATCCAGATCAAGAGGATTCGTGGGATGGGGATACCTTAGTTCGGCGCTTCCCAGGTGTTGCGTCACCTGAACTAAACCGCAGAATTCTGAGCCTCGGACGCTACGTACAAGCGGTGAAGCCGGCATCAATCCTCTCTGACCTTAGAGCCGATGCAGCACACCTGAATTCACTGTGTCGCGAGCAGGAGTAGCTTTCACCTACCGAAACTGCTGTGCCAGAGCTTTGCAGGTAAGAAGCGCCCTGGAATACGGCACATAGGTTGGTGTAGTCGTGAGGGACTCAAGCACCGTTATCGATACGCCGCGTTTACTCGTGAAGGTAAATTGCATCGAACTAAAGAACTTCGCTGTGTCGGGGATCGTTACCTTAACCGAGCCGGTGCCTTTGGTCAGCGGTATGTACCCAGTATAGTCGCAGGGGTATGAGCGGCCATCGGGCCCGTGGAGTCGGATCTCAATCCTTCCGTAGTTTGCGTAGTCAGCGCCTGTTGATGCTTGAAAAGTGACGGTTGTTCGGGGTTGCACTCGAGAGGGGGTAGCAATCAGGTAGTGACCGGGAGTTGCGGTAGCGGTTGGTGTGATGGTTGGTGTGATGGTTGGGGTGGGCGACGCTGTCGGCGTTGGTGTCGAGGTGTGGATGGGATTGGGCGTCGGTGAAGGGGTAGGTAACGTGAGCGACCCACATGTTGCCCGCGCTGATAGAACGGCGCCAGCGGCATTGGCCATAGAGCTGGTTGACACCCTTCCTATCAGGTAGGAACTCCGGAGACCATTTGCAAGGAGCGTTGTTTTTAAGCCCGCAAGAGTAAGCTGATCACATGCCGATTGCGTCAAGAGGGCGAGCCCCGCTACCTGTGGAGCCGCCATCGAGGTTCCAGATTTGTAACCATAGCCATTTCTGAGCACGGTGCTATAGATGCTACTTCCCGGCGCCGCAATGTGAACGCTCTGAGACCCGAAGTTAGAAAAAGACGACAGCGCTCCGCTACTATCGGTCGAAGCTACGGAGATGACGTTAGGCGCTTTGTATCCGGCAGGATAGAAGGGGTTTGTATCGTTGTTTCGTGCGTTGTTTCCCGCGGCGGCAACAAAGAGGATACCTGCGTCCGATGCTGCGGTGATCGCATCGAGAAGTGGCTTTGAATAGGTGGTGCCACCCCACGAGTTGTTCATGGCAACCACTCGGTGCCCTGCAGCGCGTAAGGCAGTTCCGTACGTAATCGCCTTAATAGCGTCTGCCGAGCTTCCTGAACCTGTGGCGGAGAGAAACTTCGCCCCCACCAGCTTTACCGTCCAATTAACTCCAACGACTCCTGTAGTATTGTTGCCAACCGCCCCGATGATACCAGCGACGTGCGTTCCATGCCCATTGTCGTCCATGGGATTGCCGCTTCCTGTGATGGTATTGATTCCAGAGATATCGTCGATGTAGCCGTTTCTATCATCGTCGACGCCATTGTTGGGTACCTCAGCTGGATTGCGCCAGATATTGCCTAGGAGATCAGGATGGTTGTAATCGATGCCGGTATCGACTACTAGCGCAATGAGTGATGGCGAGCCCGTTGTGATATCCCAGGCTGCGGATGAAGCCATGTGCGCATGCGCATAGAGGAGCGGATACGAGGCATCGTTTGGAAGATTGGTGGCGTGCAGCTCGATGTTTCGTGAGCATGTAACGTGGCGACGAGTGGCTTCCATGATACGACGTACCTGCGCACTTCGACAGAGAGAGCCTCTCCTTCCGCTGTACGAGGTGACGCCCCGACGGCGTCTATCTGTAATGTGCACCGCACCGGATGCCAGCCGTTCCCAAGAGATGAACCGGAATCGATGTTGTTTGGTTGCAGACTCAAGCGCGCGCTCGTGGAGCGGAGTGCTTCGGTGGCTAAGAATCACTCCGGGGTAGGTGCGCTTCTCCGCAGCGGACGAAACAACAGGAATACAACAGAGGGCGATGAGAAAAAACCTTTGAAGCATATACAACCTCACTTCGTGGTAGGGCTCCGTGCGACGGCCCCACGGAGTGCGCGTGTCAGCTGTGCCTACATCGTACGAGAAACCTCTACGCACTCACACAGATCTGAACACCACACGGAGAGTGTACGGTGTTTCACGTTGCAGGTGCTACGAGGTGTCTCAGGAGTTGGTACAGCATCAAAGAGGAGTACGATCGAGAGCGATGTAGGTGAGAGGGCCTGATATACTGAGCGTATACTGAAGAACAAAAGGAAAAGGTATGAAACACGATGAAGAGAACGGAGTGCCGGCAGGTGATAGATTTCGAAACGTTACGGTGGATGAGGACACTACGATTGTATTTCGAGTCGAGGCGCGTCTTGAGCCGTATGAAGTATTGTACGAGAAATGGGTCTGGGATGGGATAGTTGGGGAGAGTGTAATCTTTGCAAACGATGATGTGGCAAACATCGGAGACGCAGATCTCGAATCGTTAGTGCGAGAGTCTCCTATTATACAGCCGGATAGCGCTGTGACGATACAGCGAAGTGATAAGGGGTATACATTTGTGAGCTTTAACTTCGATACGCTGTAGAGAAGTACGTGGTGGAGAGCTATTGGGTGACGGCTGGGAGGCTTTGTAGTGTGCCTGCCTCAGTACATGACACACCCTCAGATACGAGGTGCGCGTGCGTCTCGGAGCGCGCAGAATAGTGGAGTATCCGTACGAACAACACAGGCGAGGTGATATGGATTCATTAAAGGATGCTACCGAGGGAAAAGATACATTTTCGGGGGCGATTACGGCGGTTCATGTCTTGGGCCCTGTTGAGGACGAGCAGAACGGTGAGCTGCTTCATGTTCGACTCACTACTGATGCTGGCCCCTTTGTGTACCTAAAAGCCACGAAAGCCGGAATCGAGGCGTTACTGGCTCGTGGAGGACAGACCGCAACGTTTGTCGGTGAGTATCTCAACGAGGAAAAGAAACACCTCGGCTGTGACTCGGTCTATTTTTGGGGAAGGGAGTCTGAGGAGTCCGCCTCAAAGGTCAAGAACTGATGAACGCGAGTTTGAAATGCCGCTGGTGTTGGCTTCGATCCAGCGCCGTGGTTCAAGTGCCTCATCCCGGCACCGTGGTCTCCCGACAACGACCACTCACAGAGAAGATTCCCGCCGTTGTGGTCGTGTTCGAGGGTAAAGTATCGAATGTGACCCGCGGCATCCTTGGCTGTGTGCAGGGAGTGGAGTAAGCCGATGCAATAGCTCTCGATCTCGTACTGGGGCTTAGTAAGGCTCAGTATCAGAAAAGGGTGCCCCGCGATTTCATTAGCTGTGATTGCGATATCTCGAAGGGCGAGAAGAGACCGATTCGGCGCTTGAGCAAACGACCCATTGGTTATCTCAAAAGACCATGTGAGGAAATCAGCAGCTGATTGAGGACTCGCCTCAAGCTCCTCAAATACCTGGAGTCCATTGTGCTGTACGATCCGAGGAAAGACCCGATGGGCAAATGCATTGTGATCGCAGTAAAGGTCGATGAGGTTGGGAATGAGCGGGGAATGGAACTGCTGTGTATACATCGTGGGACTCCTCTACGAGATCATCCAAAGTATGTTCAGTATACGTACCGGAGGTGATGGGGCGTAATTACTTTCGAGGTGTGTAGCATGGAGTGGTGCATATTGGTGTCGTGAGCGTCCGGACTGATGGTGCGGGGCAATCCCAGAGGTGACTCACGTGGTGATACGCTTGTGTAGGTTTGGGGTTTGCGAGGTTTCTTCTCCTTAAGTGTTTTCTATAAGCTGTCGACTACCAGAGTGCGTATATATGGGCCTTTTGTAGGAGAGCTGGCTATGTCGTTTGAGCTATTTGTTCCGTTATTCTGCCTGGTTGTGGCGATCGGGGTGGTTGTCTGGGTGATGCGCCGAAGTCCGCAGCTAGAGACAAGCGGAAGAATTGCAGAGATCCTTGCCTCTCGAGATGCGCTCCAGGGAAGCCTCGATGCAGTGCAGAGTGAGTGTAATGAACTGACTAAGCGTAGTGCAGCTTCCGAGGCAGCGCTTGAGGTGGCACGCGCTCGGGTTGGTGCGCTTGAAGCAGAGAATAAGGAATTGAGCGCGCGTCTGAGCGACGCTATCTCGAACCTCTCCGCTTCCCAGGTCAAGGTAACCACGCTTACACAAAATCGGGACACGTTGTCGCAGAGCCTTGAGATGGCTGAGGAGCGGTGCGCAACGCTAACAGATCAGCTGATTGCGACAGAGCGAAATGCGGCAGCTCTTCAAGCAAGCTTGGTTAGTAGTCAGGAGGCTCTCCGGGTATTCAAAGAGGGGCAGTCCGAGTGGGAGAAGCGTTTCGAGAAACAGATGTCAGAGCTTGGTGGGCGACTCCTCAATGAAAATTCCGAGAAGTTTCGAAAAGCCTCGAAGGAGGAGATCGACACAATTATTGCACCCCTTCGTGCGATGCTCGATTCCACTAAACAGCAACTTCAGACCAATGAAGGAGCGACCAAAGCGCAAACAGAATCTCTTCGGCAGCAGCTTGAGCGTATCATATCCGGGAACGAGACGATGTCGCGACTCTTTCGAGGCGAGAATAACAAGGCGCTCGGTAATATGGGGGAGCATGCTCTTGAGCGCATATTAAACGCCGCGGGGCTCTCTGAGCACACGCACTACACAATACAATCGAGTTACCAAAATGAGGAGAGCAGAAACCTTCAGCCGGACGTAACGGTGATGTTTCCAGACAACAAGCGGCTCTTCATCGATTCAAAGGTTTCGATAAAAAGTTACAGCGAGGCGATGAATGCTCCCGATGAGAAGCAACGAGAGAGATACATCGCTGCCCTCGTGAAGTCTCTCGAAGATCACGTGGAGGGACTCAGCAAGAAGCGCTATGACTTGCTGGGCACCGGGGAGAGCTTAGACTTTGTTCTGATGTTCGTTCCCTTTGAACAAGCGTACCTCGCTGCGCTTGAGCAGCGGCCTAATCTTGCCGAGGATGCCTTGCGGAAGAATGTTGCGATTGTGACCAATAGCACTTTACTAGCGACGCTCCGCACAGTGTCGTACATCTGGAAGCAGGATCTGCAGCAGAAAAACATGCACACCATCACAAATCGAGTGGGCAAAATGCTCGAGAAGTTTGAGCTCTTTCTTGGTGACATGTACAAAGTCGGCGCGCAACTCTCCAATGCCCAGGAGAGCTACGACTCGGCAGTGAACCGGCTCACCAAGGGCCGTGGAAATCTCGCGGGCCAAATGCGCAAGCTCCAAGGCCTTGGGTCGGGGAGTCGGAAGGTCTCCACGAATCGCCTCTGGGAAGAGGTTGATATTGAGGAGGATGAAGAGGGTGAGGCAGAGGAGATTCCGGGGATTGCGTGAGAATGTTCTAGCAGAGGGCAGGCGCGGTGCCTGTATCACGAGGCGCGTCACCTCAGTTGTAACCCCCCGAGATCGCGCCACTTAAGGCGAGCCGAGTGGCCGGTTCTGCGGATAGAACGCACATCACGCTCGTAAAGTCTGACGCCTTTGATGCCGATGGCTCTCTGTGGGGAGACGCAGCGCGTAACGCGGTCTGTTAAGCCACCAGCACTCGAGGAGAAGTTCGATGACAGGGCACCGGCTCACAAAATCTGCGTTCAAGATAGGTCGTTCGTGCCCCACAAAGCTCTACTACTCCAAAGCCGGATATCCCTCCACGGTAAGCGATAACACATACCTGTCTTTTTTGGCGGATGGTGGGTACATAGTCGGTAAGTTGGCTCAGATCCTCTACCCAGAGGGGATTCTGATTGAGGGTAAAGATGATCTCGATCGGGCTGTCGCGCTCACCGATGAGGCTCTGAAGAGGGATACCGTCACGTTATTTGAAGCGGCGATACGACACAACAATAAGGTGGTACGTGTTGATGTGCTTGAGAAGCGCGGTAATAAGGTGCGGCTCATTGAAGTGAAGTCCAAATCGTACGATACCGAGGAGGAGCACAAATATCGCTCGGAGGGAAAGCGAACAACCTTCATTTCAGGGAAGGGAGCGTGTGATCGAGAGTGGCGTCCGTACCTGGAGGATATCTGCTATCAGGGCTACGTGTTCTCGCTGGCGCATCCGGAATGCACCTGGACGCCCTATCTCTTTCTTCCCGATAAAGCCAAAATTACGAAAGTAGATGGTCTCGCTTCAATGTTTCGGATTGTAGAGAGCAAGGACCCTGACTCAGGAAGACATTATTTGGATGTCGAGTTTAGCGGAGATGAGCAACTTGTAAGAGACGATGATTTCATGACGCTTGTCAATGTCGAGGAGGAGGTCGCGCTTCTTTGGAAGGAGGTGTGCGAGGCAGCTGAAGAGTTAGACCGAAGCCTAGCGCCAACACTTACAAAGATAGTGAAGCAACCGAGCAGGGCGTGCGCAGACTGTGAGTACCGGGTAAAGGGGAAGGCACAGAGCGGGTTTCGAGAGTGTTGGGGAAAAGGGGCGGATGCCGATCCTCATTTATTTGACCTCTACTATGGGACGACGATTCAGGGTGGTGATGTTTTCGACTCTCTTATACCGCAGGGGAAGACATCGTTGTTTGATGTGCCAACTGGACTGCTGTCGGGTATCAGGGGAGTGCGCCAACTGGTTCAGATTAGCAACACCCGTGCAAATACCGAGTGGTTTTCAGATGGGTTGGCTTCGATTATTAAGAGCGTTAGATATCCGCTCCATTTCATCGATTTTGAGACCTCTCGTGTCGCGGTTCCATACCACGTCAACATGCGCCCCTACGAGCAGGTGGCGTTTCAGTGGAGCTGTCATACGATATCGGAGCCCGGAGCAGCCCCACGTCACTCGGAGTGGATAAACACCAGGGATATGTTTCCAAACTTTGAGTTCGCGCGCTCTTTGAGGGAACAGATCGGTGACTCCGGCTCCGTACTCACGTGGGCCCATCATGAGTCGTCAGTGCTTAAAGACATCGTTGAACAAGCGCGTAGGTATCGGGAAGAGGATCCGGAGCTCGCAGATTGGGTGGAGGGGCTCATTGATGATACGGATGGGCGAATTCTCGATCTCAACAGAGTTACCCTCAAGAACTACTTTCATCCGGAGATGAAGGGAAAGACCTCTTTGAAAGCGGTTCTTCCGGCTGTGTGGAATAACCACCGTGAGCTTCATGAGATTCCGTGGTTGAGCCAGTACGTTTCATACGAGGCCGATGGACACAAGGTGCTCGATCCGTACAAAACGTTAGCAAAGATAGAGATCGCTGGCCAGGCGGAGGTCGTTCAAGAGGGCACGGGAGCGATGCGAGCGTATCAACATATGATGTATGGTAAGGGCCGAGAAGAGGGCGACGCTGTGCGCGAGGGATGGCGGAAGCTTCTGCTTCAGTATTGTAAATTGGACACCATCGCTATGTTAGTTGTCTGGACCTATTGGGAGATGGCGCTGGGCTTACGTCCCCGCAGGAATAGAGCTGCGAGCGCTCCACTAGTAGAAGCATGAATAGGGACCACTCACGGTTCTTCCGCTCCTGTTTAGCTTATAGAGCTCGGTGCGACCACTTTTGGTGGACACAACGATCGTATCGCCTTGTACGACGGCTTGAACAGCCTCGCGGCCGAAGGTGCAGTAAGGACCGGCGCCTACTGAGGAACGGAGCTGAACCTGCCCGTTACGTGTGATGGTGACAAAAAAGTCTGGGCTTTTATGGGACATAGAACCCTCTGATAGATACACGTAAGCGACACCGTAAGGTGCGCCTCACGACGTTTCATGATTAGGATACAAGCGGCAAGAGAGGCGGAAGAAGCTGTTTCTAGGGGTATGTCAGGGGGCGAGATAGGTGCGTGGTGGGGGAGGTGTCTCACGCAGCGATACACAATCAAACTGAGCCTGCTCGTTTTGATAGAATTGCTGCATGCGATACATCCGTTGTTCATACCTTATCTTCCTAGCTTCGTTCGTTCTTACACAGGCTGAGGCGCAGCCGATTACCACTGAAAAAGACGAAGGGGATCGGAGAGGCTCTGTGGCTAAACAGGAAAGCCCCTACGATGAGGAGCTCGCACGGGCGCGGTACGAGACAGCCTTGGCGCGAGAGCGTGCACAGCAGGCGTACTTTAACCATCAGGCCGAGCTATACGAGGGCCAGAGAGTGCAGCAGGATATTTATACTAAACGCGCAGAGCAGGAGCGTCGCTACCAGGAGCGTAGCGATGGCATCACCAATGTTAATCAGGTGGCAAATACAGTCGCGAGTGTCGTCCGACAGTTTCAGGTGCTCAGCGGCGGTCGCGGTGGATGGTAGGTGCGCTGGTTCGGCAACCAGCGAATGATGAGAACGTACTGTAGGTAGGGCTATGTGGATCTGTTTCAATGATGGATTTGTTTCGGCGGTAGAACATCGCGACCAACCTGGGATGTTAATGGTTCGGGCCCGACGTAAAGAGATTCTCGGATCCCTGTTCCCAGACGTCCAGGTCATCGAAGGTGGCTCATCGGACTATCACTATCGGGTAGTCGTGCCCAATTGGCTATTCGCACAGGTTGTGGGAGAGCGTATCTCCGATATTTCGTACCCGAATTTCAAAGACAGCGTTGAGGACGGTGAGCTATACTCGCTCTACCATCAGTTTTGGCAGCTGCATGTCGCCTATCAGAAATAGGTAATCTGGATGGCGAGAGATCGACCACCTAGGGGCGAATACCACCGCGCCCGAGCGTTATTCGTCGGTTGGGTCGGAAGGGTAGAACAGCTTGGTAAGATCGCCGGCTGGGGTTGGCTTTCCTGCGAGCGTGACCGTTGCGGTTGGTATCTCTGGTAGTGTGTCGGGACCGAGTAGCTTTCCGTCGACCGAGAAGATACATCCTTGCTCCCCATAGCGCAGACAGAGTCGGTATCCTGTGATGGCACCCATGAAGAGGGTTCGACTCTGTGCCGCAGCGAATCGCGCCGGAATGAGGTCTTGGAGGTGTCGAAGTTGTTCGAGGCTACTCCAGTCTGGAAAATCGAGGGGCAAGTAGTGGGTATACCTGTTGAGTCCACCACTGAGCGCGTGGAATGTAATCGAAGTAGGCATCGTGTATTCCGGAATTGCCTGAATAAATGGGATAAACGCGCGACGCTCCTCCTCGATGAATGCGAGTCTTGCTATTCGATCCTCTTCCTCGACGATCGTCTGCGTCTCTGCAAGTGCTGTCTCCAGAACCTGAGCTGGGATAGCAAAGCGGCTGCTCTGTAAACGTCTTAGGAATACGTCATTGGGCACCCCTGATGTCAGCATGTGGTCCAGGGCTCGGACTCCCTTGTTGCTATTGCCATAGCCGATGGCGAGTGAAAAGTAGTGAATGGAGAGCCCTGAGGAGGTAAGGGTGTCTAGCAGTAGCTTTCCCAGGGGATAGTGCGAGGTTCGTTGCTTCATGGTGCTCCTTATTGACGGTACGCACCAAGGAATTCGATTTTGAGAGCGCGCTGCTCCCCTCATCTTCCGTTCAATGACGGAATAACCACCGTGGCCCGAGGGCTCGGTTGGTACGGCCTCTGTGGTGGCCGCTTCCTGATGCTCTCTCAGTATGAGGAGAGACGATGCCGTATCGCAACTAGTTTTGGAGGGTGTGTCATGGGGTGGTGCAGGTGGTGCTACGGGAGAGCGCCTTGCGTGAGATGATGAATAACGGAACGGACAAGACCCGTTACGAGCATGTCGTATCTCGAGGGGGCAATGGGCTCAATTTACCCGAAACGAATTCCCTCCCACATCGGTGGGCGCTGGCGCAACGTATTCCTTCTCAAGGAGATGGTTAAACTGTGGATCTTCACGAAGAGACACGAGATCCGGATCGTCTTGAGCCGTGGTGACAAGTGAGGGGCGAAGCGAGAAGGCTTTTTCAAGTGATCGAAGCGCGTCGTCGCGGCTTCCCTGGAGAGCTTGGATGCAGCCCATATTGTATATCAGGATCGGATCGTCAGGTGCCAGCGAGAGCCCTCTGTTAAAGGCTTTGGTTGCTTGCTTGGTTTCGCCGTTTCGAAATCTGACGAGGCCCAGAATGTTGTACGCCTCAGGGGAAGATGGAGCTTGCGAAGTTAGAGACTGCGCAAGTGACGTCGCGGTTGGAAGATCGTTGTTGGCGAGTGCCTGCTCTGCTTGAGCGATCTGATAGGCAACGGTAGGTGATGGCGGAGTAGCTTTTCGCTTCCGTGAGGGTTTGCTCTTTTTGCGCAGTGCTGCTTCGTATCTGGTCTGTGCGAGCGGCAGAAGATACGCGGCGCGTTGATAGCGCTCCTCGTCAAGGGGATGGGTTCTGAAGAAGTCTCCGCCGGCGGGAGTTCCTCGCTGAGCTGCTAGTCCTCCCCAGAGATCCGCTGCGGCAGAGGGAGGGATGCCTGCATCGGCCAGGAGAAAGATCGCGATCTGGTCGGCTTCACGCTCTTTATCTTTCGAGTAGCGATAGGTGGTAAATCCTTGCCCGATTTTTCTGGTGGCATTCATGACATCTTCGATGTTTCGAGGTGTACTTCCCTGCTGACTGGCAACGGCAGCTCCGGCGGCGATGGTGGCGAGCATCGCGATCGCTTTACCCCACGTCTCTTCGGGGGGCTCGATCTCGTGTTGTGCTAGTCGGTGCCCGATCTCGTGCGCGAGTACCGCAGCTACTTGGTCATCATCGGATAGACCGTCGAGTAGGCCCCGATACACGAAGATGTAGTTACCGGGGATAGTAGCGGCATTAAAGGTTGGCTCGTCGAGGATCGTTACGGTCCAATGGCCTGTGGAGGGGGTTGCCTCAAGCAGTTTTGTCAGGATTAAGGATACGCGTTTTTCGGCCCTCTTGTCGCGTAGGATCGGCGTTTGAGCGAGGGTTTGAGCATAGAATGTATGCCCTTCGGCGACCTTCTGGGAATCGGTACTGATTGGGGCGGGAATCTCTCCTGGCCGGAATCGAATGCCGGGTGCACACGCGGAGAGCGCGATGCATGCGAGGGATGCGGCTAGGTAACGAATGAGCTTCATCGTAGGCATGAGTAGTCCATGTGAGGAGGAAAGTGCAATGACACGCCCTTCTAACGAGAACTTGCACACCATAGGGCCTTTGAAACGAGCTGTCTACTGGCAGCTCTTCGATCGGTGTTGTGTCTCGTCCCTTACGGATTTCTGGTGGGACCTGTGTCATTTGAAGGTACACATACATGTAAACTCACTCGTTCTTCGATACGGTAGGGGCGATGTGAGTAGGGCGCCGGCAGGGTCGAGGGACCACTAGGAGCTAAAACGTTTCGGAGGCAAAGCAGGACATGGGCAGAGTCAAACAGATCGGGTGTGGGTTGGTTATCGCGTGTCTTGCTGCGTGCGGTGGCGGCGGAGGGGGAGATGACACCTGCAATACGGTCACCAATAAGATAACCGGAGGGTCGTCTTGTAGCACTGACGGCACCGCTGTGGTGGCGGTAATCCCCGTAGTAACAGATGGTCAGACGGTAACGGCAGTTGGAATCTGCACCGGCACAGTCGTAACAAGCGATGATATTCTCACGGCAGCTCATTGCATTACAGAGCCACTGCGAAACGGTGCCGATGGATTTGTCGTGGTGACAGGTGACGGTGTCTATCCCGTGGTTCGATATCAAGTGAATCCAGCATACCGCGGTATCGGCTCTGCCTTCGATACCGCCATGATAACGGTAAACCAGGACATGGGGATTCCAGCGGTACCGATCAATGTTTCTGATCTGGTGGCTGAGGGGGAGGATATAACCGTATACGGCTATGGCAACGATGAAGAGGGACAGACATTCCTGGAGCGAGGAAGGGCCGCGTATAAAGCGGGGCGCATGATCGTAGGCGCAGTAAGGGGCGGACTCTTCGGCGCCACATTCGACGACACCGGAGCAGCGATCTGTCAGGGAGACTCGGGCGGCCCAGTAATCCAGGTGATCAATGGAGTTCCCAGCATTGTTGGAGTAACCAGTTTCACTGTAGCCGGCTGCCTTGAAGGGTCTGTTTCGGGATTTGTTAGCATGCAAATCAGAGGCAACGTTGAATTCGCACGGGCGTACGCTAGTGACATTCAGCTGCGGTAGGGATCGAAGATGGATGACTGTCTCTGAGGTTACAACCGGCACCTCCTTGTTCTAGGCGGTATAGTGCGCCGTGTGGGGGGCTCGCTGACTCTGCGGGATCGCGGTGCTCGATCAGGCTGGCACGCCTGAACGAGGAGGATTGCGTTCGTCGGTCGTGGAAAGCTAGAGGGAACGTGAGGGGGAGGTTTGGTTGGTGAAAAGATCTGAAAAGAGAAAAATCTTATCTCAGACCTTGATAGATGCAGCTCAGGATCTCGGCTTTCCGGGGGTGCCCGTGGCGCAACTTATGGCGCTTGCTATTCCGAGTGTTAAGCCACTAAGCGCGTCAGATACGGGACTTGCGCCATCGGATTAGAGTAAGTCAGGAGGTATTTGCCGGATTGCTCAATGTGAATCCGTTGACTGTTCAGAAGTGGGAGCATGGCACTGTAAAGCCTCAGAGTGCAGCGTTGAGACTGCTCAATATAATTGATGCCAAGGGTGTGGATGTTTTGAAGTAGGGCGTGGGCAGTGACCGCCGGGAGTAGGTAACACGAGGTGCCTATCCCGCGTCTACCACCGAAAATGAGCTGGGAGGTCTCGAGAGCGTCGATGGCCTTATCGTAAGAGCATCCGATTGATCTTTGAAAAGGCTCTCAACTTCATAACTTGATGTTTGCAGCCGTATCACCCGATGGTACACGTGATGTCTCTGGGCCGCCTTATCATGCAAGCATGGTGAAAATTAAATGCTGATAGTGATTCATTCGCCGTAAATGCGTTTCAGCTGACGAATGCAAGAGCTATCGGCCTGTCGAGGTGTAATTGCAGAGAGAGGAACAAATGATACGTTTATTTCAAGCTTGTATGTTTGCGGTAATCGCACTTAATGCGACCGGGTGTGCAACAATACTAGCAGGTAAGAGTCAGACAGTGTCGGTGAATACCAATCCGCCGGGCGCGCGGTGTGAATTCAACAGAGAGGGACGAGTAATTGGAACCGTAGAAAATACGCCTGGTGCGGTGACTCTTCAAAAAACAAAGCACGATATCGACGTGGTGTGCCGTAAAGATGGCTTCACTGACGCAAAGGGATTCGCGGAGTCGGGTACCGAGGGTGCAACGTTCGGTAACATCCTTCTCGGTGGCCTAGTTGGGTGGGGAATTGATTCTGCTGTCGGCGCGGATAATAAATATCCAGAGGTAGTGACAGTTAATCTCGCTCCGGCACCCATGGATGGAGGCAATTATCCTGGGCCCGTCAAGACTATGCGTCCGGTCTCATATGCCTCCAAGGCGACAGAATCAGCTCAGAAAGAGACGCCATCAGTTGAGAAGCGGCTTGCCCGTCT
>JBIIYC010000106.1:0-8933 GCA_044347025.1 Bdellovibrionota bacterium | reverse complement strand
AAAAGATACTTTTTATACACCGGTGAGCGAGAGGCCGTTTCCGGGGGTTGAGGTGCACGCTACGGTTGTTGGGAATGTGATGCGGAGTGACTGGATTCGCAGATTGCCCCTGTCGTGGGAATTTCCCGTTATGAACGTGATTGTGGCCCTGTGTTCGTTGATAATTATGCGACTCGCCCCCTTTAAGGCGGTATCATGCGTTGTGACTTCGCTCGCCATCTGGACAGCTCTCGCGTATCTCCTCTTTAGGCAAGGATGGTTTGTGCCGGGAGTCACCGCACTCTTTGTGGTGGTCCCGTGCGTATTGGTCATTAGCGTGGTGTCAAAGCATACAGCCCTCAAGGCACGCTATGCCCAGTTCAACGCGCTGCTCGGCGGGGAGACAAAGATCAGCTAGCAGAGAAGCTCTTGAGAAATCCAAAGAGCCCTTTTCCGCTCCGCCGGGACTCTTGAGCAAGTTCAATTATCGAGTAGGGGAGGGAGGGCGAAGCTATCGACAGCCCCGACCGAAAGGCGTATTCCGTAAACTCGTAGATCATTTCATCAATTGAACTATAACGGTCATTGGGATTCTTTTCGGTGCATGTCTCTATTACCTCCTGGCACCACGATGGTGCATCGGGCCGGAATATGGCTACGGAGGGAATTGGATCCTTCATGTGCTTACTGATAATCGAGCCGAGTGTGTCCCCCTCAAATGGCGCTCGGCCTGTGAGCATCTCAAAGAGCACAATACCCAGTGAGTATATGTCCACCTTCGGCGTGACTTCGCTGCGTAACAGCTCTGGTGCCATATAGGCAGGGGTTCCGAGAACGCTTCCTTCCGGTGTAAGTCCAAGATCAAGGGCGATATCTTTCGCAGAGCTGAAATCCGAGAGTTTAGTCTGCAGATTCGTATCATCGAGTAAGATGTTTTCGGGTTTAATATCTCTGTGCACGATGCCTTGTGAATGAGCGTAGTCGAGCGCGAGCGCAGTCTGAAAAAAGATTCGTAACGCATCGGATATTGGAATCGGCTGCGTCGACGCCGAAAGTCGATGCCGGACGTCGGTGCCGGATATCAGCTCCATCGTAAAGAAGTATCCGCCAGCCTTGAGCTCTCCAAAATCAAAGATCTTTACAATATGTGGATGAGACAGTTTTCGAGCGAGGGCCACTTCGCGACGAAATCGAGCGGCGTAGGTGGGGTCTGGTATCAGGTTCTTGTGGAGCAGCTTTAATGCTACCGGTTCATTGTTGAGGCCGGAGTCCTGAACTTTGTACACGGTGCCCATAGAGCCAGTTCCAATAAGCTCGATCGGAACGTATCGACAGGCAGAGGCTTCGGTGAGATCGATGAGGCTCGGTGATGGTGGAGGTGTAGCCACAAAAGTAGTCTCGATACGTGTAGTCACTCAACTCAAGTATAGGCAACCAGGGATCGAGCAGCAACGCAGGAATTGGCTCTGTTCGTCCGTGGATTAACCGACAGCGGTTGCTTCAGAGGCTTCAGGCGCTGAGGGTAGAGAGCTTCTCCACATCGTATGGTGCGAGAGTATCTTGTGCGCATACTGCACCGACTGCGTTGGAGGCGTTCCTTTCGTACGAAGCGCTTTGGAGAGATTTGTCGGGCCCCAGTTGTAGGCAATTAACATACGTTGGCGGTTCCCTTGGAACTTCTGGTCAAGATACTTCAAGTACGCAATGCCGAGCCGGACGTTCACCGCGGGGTCGTGGAGATCGAGCTTGCCGGGGAGTTCGATATTGCTGAGAGTTGAGATGTACTTGCCAGTTGTTGGCATCAGCTGCATGAGCCCCTGTGCTCCGCGATGAGAGACCGCTTTTTGTTTAAACATGCTCTCTGCTTTTATTACAGCGGTAACAAAGAGCGGGTCGATGTTTGCCTTGCGACTCTCCGTCACGATAATCGCTGCGAGAGCGTCTCGATCTGGGTGAGAGGGTAGGGCAGTTTTAATAATCTCTGACACAAAGAGGATCTCAGCGGCACGAGTCATATCGACGGTTGGTGCTCGGCGCTCCGAGTGTTGCGCAGCTAGAGCCTGCTGCTCGAGCCGTTGGTGATGCTGATAGCAGAAGAAGCAGAATGCCGTCAGGTAGACCGAGGTTGCCGCCGACAGGAGGCAGGCCACGTTTGAGTTACTGGAGATGAACTTACTAACAACTGCAACAGCACGTTTCATAAAGCCACGTCAAAAAGGTATATGGGCTTCGGAGGTAACAGTTATTGTTAGCCCGAGACCTGTTTTCCTACTTAATCGATGCGGCCCCTTGGCGAGTTGATTCCGGCAATAAAAGATAACTAGGGCAGGGGGTTAGTGAGTTCCTTGAGAAAGTCCAATTTCGCCCGTAGAATGGGGCACTTGGCTCAGTTGTATAATTTTTATGAATTCAACTCGATTAAAGCAAACGGTGGTTGTAGGTGGCGGGCATGCTGGTATCGAGGCTGCCTATGCCTCAGCTCGGCTCGGTGTTCCCACTGTGCTTGTTTCGCTCCGTAAGGACGGGATCGGGCAGATGTCGTGCAATCCAGCCATTGGTGGCGTTGGCAAAGGGCACCTTGTAAAGGAGCTTGATGCCCTTGGTGGGCTCATGGGCCGGGCGATCGATGCCACCGGAATACAGTTTAAGATCTTAAATGAGAGCAAGGGCGCCGCAGCACGCGCGTCGCGCGCGCAGGCAGATCGAGAGCTCTACAAGGGGTGGGTGCAGCGGTATCTGGAGCAGGTTCCTAACCTTACCATCATCGAAGGCGAAGCCGCGTCGATCCAAACGGACGGTGGTGCCGTTAGTGGTGTAACGTTACGGGACGGATCGTGTATCCCAGCAGCAGCGGTTATACTCACAACCGGAACGTTCCTTCGTGGATTGATGCACTCTGGTGAAAAGCAGTCCCAGGGTGGTCGGTTAGGCGATATCGCGTCGAATCAACTCAGTGATTCGCTGCGCGCTCTGGGCTTTCCACTCGGGCGACTCAAAACAGGAACGCCTCCTCGTTTGCGCCTCTCATCAATTGATTTCTCACAGCTCATTGAGCAGCCAGGTGACAATCCGCCGCAGCCATTTTCGTTCATGACGGAGTCCATCAATCGTCCCCAGATCTCATGTTGGAGAACGGCAACGAATGAGCGTGCGCACGATATTATTCGCGCGAACAAAGAGCGCAGTCCGATGTTCAATGGGCAAATCACATCAGGTGGACCGCGCTACTGTCCTTCGATAGAGGACAAGGTGTTTCGTTTCGCCGACAAGACGAGCCATACCGTATTTCTTGAGCCGGAGGGATATACATCGGATATCGTCTATCCGAATGGTATCTCCACCTCGCTACCGATTGATGTTCAGGAAGCGTTTATACGCTCGATTCAGGGCTTAGAGCGGGTTGAGTTCTTGGCACCGGGTTATGCAGTCGAATACGATTTTGTTGATCCTCGCCACCTCTCTCCTACGTATGAAACGAAGGATCTTCGCGGACTCTTCCTGGCTGGTCAGATCAATGGAACAAGTGGCTACGAAGAAGCTGCTGCGCAAGGATTGATAGCGGGGATAAACGCGGCACATTCAATCCTTGAGCGTGCTCCCTTCTGTATCACGCGAGGGCAGGGCTATATCGGAGTGATGACCGACGATCTCACGACGATGGGAGTCGATGAACCGTATCGAATGTTCACCTCTCGTGCCGAGTATCGTCTTATCCTTCGCGAAGACAATGCAACGCAGCGGCTCTGTCCGATTGCAAAGTCGCTCGGGCTCCTAAGCGATGTGCAGGTGGCTCGGTTCGAGCAGCGGCAGGCGGTGTACGAGCGAGCATCTCAGTGGCTCACCAAAACACGCATAAAGCCCACGCCAGAGGCGAATGCGTGGCTTGAGAGCAACAATACGGCAGCATTAAAAGATAGCGTTACGTTAACCCAGCTACTAAAGCGCCCGCAGTTGCATTTGGACTCCATTTTAGGATTTGTGCCATATGAGGAGCCTCTCTCGGAGGAGATTAAGGCAGCACTTGAGATCGAGTTCAAGTTTAGTGGCTACCTCGATCGACAAGAAGAGGAGGTTCAGCGCCTCAAGAAGATTGAATCTGAGCGGATTCCTGCTGATTTTCCGTATGACGCTATTAAGCAACTTCGGATCGAAGCGCGGGAGAAGTTAAAGAAGCACAGGCCCGATTCGATCGGCCAGGCGATGAGAATCCCAGGCATGACACCGAGCGCTATCTCACTCTTATCGGTCTATCTCAAACGGTTTCGCGCGGGCGAATTGGCCATCAACGAAGGGAGCGCTTTGTAAGCTGCGCCCGCTATCGAGTCTTTTCAAGCGAGTCTCGTCGCTTCTTCGCCCAGCCATCCTTGTTCTCTTGTCGAGCGCGACCGAGTGCCAGAGCATCGGATGGAACATCGCGAGTGATCACAGATCCTGCCGCAACAAGCGCCCCATCACCGATAGTCACTGGGGCAACAAGGCACGAGTTGCTGCCGATAAAGACCTCTTTGCCGATGGTGGTTTTTGATTTGTTGTAACCATCGTAGTTGCAGGTGATCGTTCCGGCGCCGATGTTGGTTTCCTCTCCAACGGTGCAATCTCCGAGGTACGTGAGGTGAGAAGCCTTGGCACCATCGTGCATTGTGGCGTTCTTTACCTCGACAAAGTTGCCGACTCGAACGTGTGCTCCGAGTTTAGTTCCCGGTCGGACGTTCGCAAATGGGCCTACAGACGCTTCTTCGCCGAGCGAGGAGCCCTCGATGCGACTTCCAAGCTTAACATGAGCGCGTTTGCCGATGGTTGAGTCGATGATAAGAGACGACCCCTCCAGTATCGCTCCTTCAGCGATACTTGTTGCCCCACGAAGCTGCACCTGCGGGCCTATCCGAGCCCCGGGCTGTATTGATACCGACGCATCGAGGATGCAGCTACTAGGATCGTCAAACACGACTCCATTCGATTGCAGCGACTCGATATGTCGTTGAGCGAGCACAGTGTTTACAAATGCTAAGTCCGCGTGGTTGTTAACACCTGCAGCCTCGCGTGCGTCGCCGAGGAGGAAGGCACTGACGGTTTGGCCTTCTTTGGTGGCCTTCTCGACGATGTCAGTAAGGTAGTATTCTTTCTGGGCGTTGTTGTTTTCAAGCGATTCAACCGCTGGCTTCAAGAAAGCAGAGTCAACGGCGTACAGTCCTGAGTTTACCTCTTGAATAAGAAGCTCCTCTGGGGAGCAATCCTTGGCCTCAGTAATTTTAAGAACCTCACCCTTGCCTCCTCGGATAATCCGACCGTATCCGTTCGGAGGTGGGGCGGTAAATGAGATCATGCTGAGCGTCGCTTTCTTGTAGGTGTGGTAGGCGACAAAGTGGGAGAGTGTCTCGGGTTTGAAGAGCGGATGATCGGCGTAGGTTAGAAGCACCGTTCCCGTGCACCCTGCCAGGGCCGGAAGGGCGCACCGAACAGCGTGCCCGGTGCCGAGCTGCTCTGCCTGGTGCGTAATTTCTATCGTGTGACCGCGAGCTGCCGGAGACGAGGCGAGGTGCTTCTCTAGAAGCTCTCGTTTATGCCCAACGACGATAACGGTTTTCTTGGGCTTAAGAACCGCGAGGGCCTCCAGAACGTGGTCGATGAGGGCAGCCGAGCGAGTCTGAGCAATAGCCTTAGGAGATTCCCCTCCAAGGCGTTTCCCGAGTCCTGCGGCGAGGATAACAGCGCAAATATCTTCCATAGTGAGACAAAACGTAGCACGGGCACGGAGGGTTCAAAAGTGGCCCGAAATAGGGGCACTAAAACCCCCGGCTCTGCTCAATATCCCTTTTGATCCCCGAGCTTCCTTGGTATTCATAGCTGTTCCGACCATGAACCCGAAGGATAGTGATATATGGCACCAAAAATTAAGGTAGGAAACCCCGTTGTTGAGCTTGATGGCGATGAGATGACTCGGATCATCTGGCAGATCATTCGCGAGAAGTTGATCCTTCCCTTCCTTGATATCGACATTAAGTACTACGACCTTTCGGTCGAGAATCGAGATGCCACCGAGGATCAAGTTACGATAGATTCAGCTGAGGCGATCAAGAAATACGGAGTGGGTATCAAGTGCGCCACAATCACTCCGGATGAGGCTCGGGTCAAAGAGTTTAACCTCAAAAAAATGTGGAAATCGCCAAACGGTACGATCCGAAACATTATCGGCGGAACTGTGTTTCGCGAGCCGATCATCTGTAAGAATATCCCGCGGCTTGTTCCTGGCTGGACAGAGTCGATCGTAATCGGGCGCCACGCGTTCGGTGATCAGTATCGAGCCACAGATTTCAAGGTTCCAGGGAAGGGGCGTCTTACCATGACCTTTGTTCCTGCTGATGGCGGACCAGCGATTGAGCACGAGGTGTTCAACTTCACCGGAAGCGGCGTTGCTATGGGGATGTACAACCTGGATGAGTCGATACGAAGCTTCGCTCGGAGCAGCTTGAATTACGGACTTGCAAAGAAGCTCCCCACCTACCTCTCGACCAAGAATACAATTCTGAAGGCCTACGATGGGCGCTTTAAGGATATCTTCCAGGAGGTGTACGACGCTGAGTTTAAGGACGCCTTTGAAAAAGCCGGTATCGAGTATCAGCACCGACTCATTGATGACATGGTAGCATATGCGATGAAATCCAAGGGTGGATTTGTCTGGGCGTGCAAGAATTATGACGGCGATGTTCAGTCTGACTCTATCGCACAAGGATTTGGCTCCTTGGGGCTAATGACCTCGGTCTTGATGACAGAGGATGGCAAGACGATTGAGGCAGAGGCTGCTCACGGAACGGTGACCCGCCACTACCGGCTGCACCAGCAGGGTAAAGAGACGTCAACAAATCCGATAGCCTCGATCTTTGCGTGGTCGACTGGGCTTCGATACCGAGGGCGTTTTGATAACAATGAGGCGCTGATTCGCTTCGCCGACACCCTTGAGAAGGTGTGTGTCGATACGGTTGAAGGCGGAACGATGACCAAAGATCTCGCGATGTGCATCCACGGGGATGCAACAAAGCGCGAGCACTACGTGACTACCGAGCAATTTATGGAGAGTGTTGCTGGGCTCTTGGCATCGCGCCTGGCCTAGGTCGAATTGAGTGAGCCGCGAGATACTGTAGTACCATGTCCGCTCGAGTAGTACCTAATGTGCAACAGTCCCGGCAGCGCGGGGATTCGTGGAATCATGCAGCGATAGCTGAATCGATGCGCGAGATGCGTGATCGAGAACCGCATCGCTCCTTTGCTGAGCTTGCTGAACACTACACTGAGAATGTCGATTTTGAGATATCTCATCGTTTAGGTGAAAAAGATGTCCTGTGCGCCGCGTGGCATGGTGGACAGATGGAGCCGGGGAGCGATCTCCTCGCAGAGGCCATTGCAGGATCTCGCTACCACTTCTATGCATTTCGGGCGCTCTTCTCGGTGTCCAGTGGAGAGCATCCGCTTCATGTCACATCTACCCGCTTTCGTGAGCCGACGCTTCTTTCGTTAGCAGATTTGAGTGAGATGGTTGTGGCGGTGCACTGTTGCAGCACAGCCCCAGGGCTCAATCGGATCTTCATCGGCGGCGGAGCAGACGAATCGTTGAAGCGGGAGCTCATCGAGAGCTTGAGACGTAACGACTTCCAATCTGGACGCGATAAAATCTTTCCAGGACATCACTACATGAATCCGTGTAATCGGGGGCGTCGCCCTGGCATTCAGATCGAGGTATCGCAGTCGTACATGGACTGGTTGGTAACGAATTCCGGCGAATTACATCGACTAGCAGATGTTATTCGGGATTTTATCGCCTCGCGCATTGATGGACGTGCGGAGCGTTCTGCTCAGTAGCGCTCTGCGGCACGCAGCTTTTTAGTTAATGAACGCGGAGGCGCGGAAGACGCGGAGGTCGCGGCTCATATCAGAGCCCATCGCGAATAGCGTTTAGAAGCTACATCAGCGTTCTCAGCGGCGGAGCTACTAGCAGTTTTTTGAAACCCGCAATTGCAGCTGCGCTCCCCCAGTCTCGAGGGCCCTCAATCCGAGAGACAAGCTTTCCTGAGGCTGGATCCGGAAACTGCATTGGTCTGCCTTCCGTATCGAGAACTACCGTCATGGGAACACCTCGCACTGAGAATCGTCGCTTAAGGATCCCCTTCGTGTCTACGAGCATGGGATAGGAGAGTTTTAATTGTTCGCTGAATGCTTTTGCGGCGATCACTTCTTCGTCGATGGATACAGCGACAACTACAAAATCCTCTCCGTCGAAGGCCGAGGCGAGTCGATTGAGGCTTGGTGCTTCAAGTATGCACTGTCCGCACCAGGAGGCGACGAAGTGAAGCACCACGATCGAGCCTTGATAGTCGGACAGCGATACAGTGTCGCCATCTGTGGTCTCCAGTGGCGCATCGAGTACAGATGCCGGAACAATCTCCTGGGCTACAGAGCCGTGAAGAGGAAGCATCACAAGAGCGCACAGCAGTGGGGCGCACAGGGCGTGTAGGATGGATCGGTAGTGCATCTCTAGTCCTTAGTAGGATACAGGCGTTTTTGCGAGCTTCTGAGTGGTTACTCGCCCGAATTGATCCCGGAGCGCTACTGTCACGGGCATATTCTTAAAGGAGTCGGTCTTCATCGGCACGAACTCGCCGATATAGTGGCCGGGCGCACGCTCGATGAGGGGGATGCCTTGAGCGGCCGTGCCAATATCAAAGCTTCCCGCTTGGCCGGGCGAGCCAAATGCGACCACAATAAGCTTTCCACCTTTGGCGATCTGTCCTGATCGTGCATCATGAGCGGAGGCGATAATAAATGGCGCTGCCGTCGAGAGAAACTCAGGACGGGAGCGATTCGAAAGGGGTTCAATCGACCTTCCTACGACATCTCGTGCGAGGTCTGTTATGATCTCATTATCGAGCCCTTTGATGGGTTCAATAACCAGGTCGGAGAAA
>JBIIYC010000286.1:0-2581 GCA_044347025.1 Bdellovibrionota bacterium | reverse complement strand
GAGGGGTGCGGGTGCAAGAGCTGGAAAATTTGGTTCGGCGCGCTCTGGTGGTTGAAGCCGAGAGCGCCATACGCGAAGCGGGTGGCGAGCTCAGTGTCAGCAAGATCAGCGTTACCACAGGCATCCATCGGGTTGAGGTATCGCGGTTACTGTCGGGAGACGATGGCGCTCGCAGTAAACACGACGTGCTCAATCGAGTCATCGGCCTCTGGTCGCAGCGCGAGTCGCTCCGTTCAGAGAACGGTACTCCGCGCCCACTCACCTTCGAAGGAGCCTCAAGCGAATTTGCCGGGCTCGTTGCTTCCATCAGCAAAGAGGTGACCCACTATCCTATTCTCTTCGAATTGGAGCGCATCGGAGCGATCGAATACGATGGCCCGACGGTGCGGCTACGGGTATTTGAATATACTCCTCCGAAGGCATCGAGGATCTTGTAGCGACCGTTGAGGGCAATTTAACCGTCGATACGGATACGCCCCATCTTCACCTGCGCACCGCATTCGATAATATTGATCCAGCAAAACTCCCGGAGATCCGAGCTCATATCCTGGCGCGCGGAAGGGAATTCCAACGGGAGATGCGAGAGTACTTAGGCGCACTCGATAGAGACGTTTCAACACCTAACGCAACGACCGCCTCCATTCCCAATCCAGAACGCGCGAAGGTCGTCGTCGAAGCCTTTGCGCGAGGATATATCGAACAAGAGACCAAAGAGATAAAACCGAGAAAGAGAGGCAGAAAGCCATGCAAGCCAAGCGCTTCGTAATAAGACACCAAGTTCGGAGATATTTGGCATTACTGACGTTTTCGCTCGTAGTGCTCGGCTGTGGTGGCGGGACTACCGGCACGTCCCCAAGTGATACCTTCAAGCTCGTTGGAGGCACAGAGAATGCGCAACAAAACGCGATGCCACGAACCGAGATGAGCGTAGTATCGGGTACGAGCGATCAGATTTTGGTCGAATCGGAGACGGATACGAACGGAGCGTTTGCGATGGAACTGCCTGCAGAGGAGGATTCACTAATCGTGGATATACAAGGCGTGCGGTCGAGCCCACTGGAGCGAGAGCTGCTGGGTCCGAGCATTGTCTCAACTATACTACGCCAAGATCAAACCGGAAGCCTGTCCTTCCCCCAAACGTTCGAGGCACAGATAGATACATCGAACCTCTGCGAGGCGCTCACCTCAGACGGAAACACGCTCTATATTCTTTCCGATCGGCAGGGAGAATTTGCTGAATCGTGTACCGTTCGATTGCGGGTGCGATCGAAGGGCAGCACAGACTTGATACTGAAGGCCACCCTGCAATCGAGCTGTACGGACACGCGTCAACCAGTTCTCGCCAACCCAGATGACACAATTTCAATCGACCTTTCTCCCATTATCAACTCTGGGTGCGAAGAGGCCGAGATTGTTGTCTCCTCGGACGAGCAATCTCTATCGGATGCGGTCTTCCCGATTATCAAAGTTCCATAGGCTATTGGTGGCTCATGCAAGTACCATGCGTCCACTCACATCTGGTTTTCGATTCGGCCCCAGAGTCGCCACCGACTCTGGGATTTGGATAGCTCACGTCACCCCCTTGCGGCGTCCCGCAGCACACCGTTAATTGCTTGGATTTCGTCTGTGCGAAGGATGTACGTGCGCCGAGCTGGAGTTATGCGAGGCCCAGATTTCGGAAGAAGCCCCTGCGGGTTTGCCCATCACAGAGACATAAGACGTCCCTGCGCTACCTCCCCAACAAGAAACCACCACGCAGCGCCTACCACGAGCGCCGCGTACATGGTCAGCTTTGCGGTCGTGGCGCGCCTCATAACGCTATTCCTCCTCCGGGGTGGCATATGCCATTGATGCTATGAGACAATCTCGCCCATCGACATGACACGGGTCCGAGGATGTAAACCTCGACCGCTCCACCTATCAAATAGTGTCGCCTTGCACCTATTCGGTGTAGAATCTTGGCGTGTACCTGATTGCTCTTAAAATGCTGATTGGAAACCGTGGCAAGCTCTACGCCATGGTGTTTGGCGTTGCGCTCACCTCCCTCATCATCACCCAACAATCGTCAATCTTCTTAGGGCTTATGTCCCGCACGGTTGGGTTTATTTACGACACTCCAGAGCCGGATCTCTGGGTCATGGACCCGAAGGTGCAATTTGTAGACGACATTAAACCGCTGCAGGATACCAAGCTCTTTCAGGTTCGCGGGGTGCAAGGTGTCGAATGGTCGGTACCACTCTACAAGGGCGCGCTTCGTGCTCGGCTACCAAACGGAACATTTCAGACCTGTAACGTTATCGGCCTCGATGACGCTACCCTGATTGCTGGCCCGCCCACGATGCTGCAGGGAAAGCTCGAAGATCTCCGTCGAGCTGACGGAGTAATCGTCGATGAGGCGGGCGCCATCGGAAAGCTGGCAAAACCGGGGCCAACTCCGACATCCCCTAAGGTCCCGCTCGCTATCGGTGATGTGCTTGAGCTAAACGACAACCGCGCTGTAGTAGTTGGTATAGCTCGCTCTACTCGGACGTTTCAATCTCAGCCTGTAATTTATACGACGTATTCGCGCGCGATGCGCTTC
>JBIIYC010000010.1:0-28934 GCA_044347025.1 Bdellovibrionota bacterium | reverse complement strand
CATTTCAAGGGCAGGCAGGTGCTGTGGAAGCGATTCGTAATCGGTATATGCCATCTTGAGGCGAGAGCCGGAGTTCCACGTGAACATGACAGTGCCGACGCCAATTCCGATCAGAAGTGTAAACCATCCTCCGTGACCGAGCTTTAAGAGGTTTGCGAATAGAAATGACCCCTCAAGAGTTAAATAGACCGCCAGGTAGCAGCCCACAAGAAAGGGGTGTGTGTGGCGCTTGTACAGGTAGTTGGAAAACAGCACCGTAGTCATCAACATCGTCAGGGTGATGGCGAGACCGTACGCTGCTTCCATGTTTGCGGATTCGCGGAAGTAGAGCACAACGAGGACGCAGCCAATGAAGAGTAGGAGGTTTACAGTTGGAACGTAGATCTGCCCTTTAAGCTCAGAGGGGTAGACGATCTTTGCTTTCGGGAGTACCGAGAGCCGCATCGCCTCTGTGGCCAGGGTAAAGGAACCGCTGATGAGGGCTTGGCTCGCGATAATCGTTGCGAGGGTCGAGACAGCGATGCCGGGAATAAGGAACCAACTCGGCATAATCTCGAAGAACGGGTTCCGGTCTCCAAGCATCTCGCCGGTGTGGTTAAGTGCCCAAGCGCCTTGACCGAGGTAGTTCAAAATGAGGGCTGTCTTTACGAACATCCATGACGTCTGAATGTTTCCGCGACCGCAGTGTCCGAGGTCGGAGTACAGTGCCTCGGCTCCTGTAGTACAGAGGAACACTCCGCCTAATACCCAGAATCCATTCTCGTGCATGAGCAGAAGCCGGATCGCATACCAGGGATTGAGCGCTTTTAAGACGGTAGGGGCGGGGATAATCCAGAGCAGCCCCAGCGCGGCCAACATTGTAAACCACCCGAGCATTACAGGACCAAAGGAACGGCCCACGATACCGGTTCCGAAGTGTTGCACAGAGAAGAGAATCGTCAGGATAAAGAGAACAATAGGTACCGTTGCAATATCCGGATAGATCTTTCGCAAGCCTTCGATGGCGGAAGATACGGAGATCGGCGGGGTGATGATTCCATCGGCGAGGAGTGCGCTGCCGCCGATAATCGCCGGCACAAGGAGCCAGCGGGCATTCTTTCGAACCAGGGCGTACAAGGCAAATATTCCGCCCTCACCTCGGTTATCGGCGCGAAGGGTAAGCAGGACATACTTGATCGTTGTTAAGATCGTGAGTGTCCAGATGATACAGGAGAGGCTACCGAGTATGAGCTCTTCGGATATCGGCTCAGAGCTCGCAACTGCTTTGAGCACGTAGAGGGGCGACGTGCCGATGTCCCCATAGATAATTCCAAGGGCAACAAGGAGGCCGGCAGCAGAGACCGCATTGGGGCGTGCGTGGTTCGACATAACGATCGCAGAATACTCGATTTATTAGATGAAGATATATCTGCGCAGATTGAGGAAATACTCTATGCGATGAGTTTTCTGCTGGAACGTGATTTTAAACTGGCCGTAGCGGCTGCCTTTTGTCGTGTGAAGCCGAACAAATAGAACGTCGGTGTGCTACTCGCGTCTTACCAGGGTACCGTTACTGGCGTTTCATCGATGAGGCGTATCGGGGCGATGCTTTTTTACCGGCACGCGTGTCGTACGAACTTCTAACGCGGCCTCTAATGTGGCTGATTGGAGTTCGACCCGAGCGAATTATTATCGATAATCGCCTTAGCAACTTTATCAGAATCGACCTGATAGGTTCCCTGCGAGAGCTCTTCTTTGATCTTCTCCGCTCGACGGAACTTTTCAGCTAGCCACTGAATCGTGAGGGATGTGAGGCCTCTCTTGCGCGGGGGATTGGGATTATTTGTGTCACTCATACAGCGAAACCTTACCGTTACATGCGCCCTCATATGGGACGCCAAGACTGACTTCCTATACAAAGGAAACGGCTCTTGGCGGGATTTCTTGATGTTCTAGGTCTGAATTGAGGCGTGCGGCGATGGACTCTCTCCCTAAAGATTAAAAATCGGCCTAACTTTGCGGGGTTACGCTAGGGTCGCTGTGCATGGCTAAGTAGTAAACGTGTACAGGGTCCTCGATACTCTTGGTGTGTAGCTCTCGGTGGCAAAATGTCTCAACCTGTTGGTTTGACCAGTAAATCTGGTGCTTGCGCACAGCAGGATACCGACCGACAACTTTCCGATTCGATAGGACTGAGTAGTGCCGAAGGAGCCGGAAAGCTCACATAAGCCGATAAAACCCGCTATTTTGCTATCGCATGAGGCTCGGTCGCGGAGCGTTGCGCACTCATCAACCGCCTTAAAGCACGAGACCATATCTCCTCGGACGAGTGCTGCGCCGGCAAGAATTTGCCGGGTCGTAGAGGTGCCAGGCTTTCCAAACTGTACCTGCAGGGCATGTGATTTTCTGGTCGAGTACGCCCACGTTTACGGGCTGTTCACGCCCTTTAGCATCCACGAGGGCCGTCGATGAATCAGTTTACTGATTTGGGACCCAATGGTAGGTTTGCTGACCCTCACATGAGCGATCGTCACTGAATAGGAGAGTCATGTGCAAAAGTCGGGGTCAGTAGAATTGGCACAGCTTTGCCGAACATCACTATAGGTTTTTGTTTTGATTCGCATCCGCGAATCGAGAGCGTGTTCCAAGACCTGGAATGACGCTTCGGAATTTTGGAGAACGGTATATGAACAACAAAGAAGCAACCGCTATCTCACCTCGTCGAGTGGATGACTATCCAGAGTGGTATCAGCAGGTGGTGAAGGCTGCGGATCTCGCCGAGAACTCTGTCGTTCGCGGATGTATGGTGATCAAACCGTGGGGCTATGGGATCTGGGAGAATATTCAGCGCCACCTCGATGCTATGATTAAGGCCACGGGACACAGCAATGCGTACTTCCCGCTCTTTATTCCCCTTAGCTTCTTGGAGAAGGAAGCCGCGCACGTGGAAGGGTTTGCAAAGGAGTGCGCGGTTGTTACTCATCACCGGCTCGAAGCCCGCGATGGTAAGCTCATCCCGACAGGGGAGCTTGAGGAGCCGCTCGTTGTACGACCGACATCGGAAACAATTATTGGAGAGTCCTTCGCAAAGTGGGTGCAATCGTACCGCGATCTTCCACTTCTTATCAATCAGTGGGCGAATGTGGTGCGGTGGGAGATGCGCACTCGGCTCTTCCTTCGAACAGCCGAGTTCCTCTGGCAGGAGGGCCATACCGCGCATGCAACCGAGAAGGAGGCGATAGAGGAGACCTTCAAGATGTTGGAGGTCTATGCGGATCTCGCAGAGAACTTCCTTGCAATGCCGGTCATCAAAGGTGAAAAGACCCCTGAGGAGCGATTCCCCGGAGCTGTCGATACGTATTGCATCGAGGCGATGATGCAGGATCGAAAAGCTCTGCAAGCTGGAACCTCTCATTATCTGGGGCAGAACTTTGCGAAGGCGTCGGGAATATCGTTCCTAAATAAAGAGGGCGCTACTGAGTTCGCGTTTACAACGTCGTGGGGCGTATCCACCCGATTGATCGGCGGAATGATTATGACTCATGCCGATGATGACGGTCTGCGACTTCCACCGCGAATTGCACCGAAGCACGTAGTTATTATCCCGGTAATTCCAAAGCCTGAGACCGAAGCCGCGGTACTTGAATATGCGGAGTCTCTCGCGAAGGAGCTCCGAGCGCAGAGCTTCGACGGCCGTCCAGTCGAAGTGGTGGTTGATCGTCGCGATATCCGTGGAGGGGACAAGAGCTGGGAGTGGATCAAGAAAGGTATCCCGGTTCGGCTTGAGGTGGGACCCCGCGACATTGATTCCAAGCAGGTGGTTCTCTATCGCCGAGATAAGGGCGCGCGTGACAAAGCGTTTATGCCTGCGAGTGATGTGGTCGGTTCGATCGCTACAACGCTCTTCGACATACAGAATACCTACTTTGAGCAGGCCAAGGCGTTCCGTGACTCACACATCAAGCGCGACATCACGAGCCCTGAGGAGTTCAAAGCGTTCTTTACGCCTAAGAATTCGAATAAGCCCGAGATTCATGGCGGGTTCGTCTTGGGTAAGTGGGCTGGTGGAGACGAGGGACTCGCAATCCTCGATTCCTTGAAGGTTACTGTTCGGTGCTTACCGCTTGAGCAGAGTGGAACCGAGGGGCGATGTGTAGTGACCGGCAAACCCGCAGTGAAAGATGCCATCTTTGCGAAGGCGTACTAACGGTTGCTAGCTCTGGATGGTAAACATGGTAGCGGCGCCTCGCATGGCGCCGCTACCGTATACGGTGATCTTACGCAGCAGTTTGAAGTGCCGCCGGAGAATCTACGTTTACGCGAGTTATTGTCGGGTTGATGCGTTTCACCAAACCAGTGAGAACGTTTCCAGCACCATACTCCCACACGGCGGCGGGAGTAGTGTCCTTGACGACGTTCTCTACGCACTCAACCCAGCGCACTCGGCCGCACACCTGCAGTGCGAGGTTTTCACGAATGGTCTCTGGATCATCCGATGCCTGTGCTGTGTAATTTTGATAGACCTTGAACTTTGGCTTGCGTATCTCGATGTTTGCTAGGTCAAGGCGTAGCTTTTCCTCTGCTGGTTTCATTAGATCACAATGGAATGGAGCGCTTACGGTGAGCTCAATCACCTTCGCGGCTCCGAGGGCTGCGACAAACTTCTCAACGCCAGAAACGGAACCGGCGACCACTATCTGGCCGGGTGCGTTGATGTTAGCGATTTGAGCGATATCGCCCTGAACCTGGGCGAGGGCTGTCTCGATCTCGGACACCTCTTTACCAAGAACGGCTACCATCTTTCCGCTGCCCACCGGCACGGCTTCTTGCATGTATTTTCCGCGTTTATTGACGAGTCGGACCGCATCCTCAAACGAAAGCGCCTCGGCGGCGACCAGTGCTGAATACTCTCCGAGGGAGTGGCCGGCCGCTGCGACGATAGACTGAGTTGCCGCTTGCGATGTTTGCTGTGACAACTGAAAACAGATCGTGCTCACAGTGAGAATTGCGGGTTGCGCGATCTCAGTCAGCGTGAGCTTCTCGGAGGGACCCTCAAAGCACACCTTGGAGAGTTCAAATCCGAGAGCTTCGTCGGCTTTTGTAAAAAGCTCTTTAGCGAGAGGATATGCCTCAGCCAGTTCCTTACCCATTCCTACTTTTTGGGAACCTTGGCCGGGGAAAAGTGCAAATATATTAGACATGTAGCTTCCTTTGAAAAGAGTGGTCCCGTACAACGGAGGACGGGATCATTGTAGGGCTCCTTGGAGAAGTCAAGATGGGGGCTTCCGCTGCCGGGGTAACTTCTTGTCTCTTTAGCGGAGCACCAGTAACCTCTTGGGGTTACAAAACATAACAGGACGGTTAGCGGCTATGATTCGAATACACGTAGTGCGATGGCTTACATGCCTGGTGGTCTCTCTCGTGGTGGCAATAGCTCAACATGCCGTTGCAGAGGACTCTGCCAGCGCGCTTAGTGAGATGGTGAGCAAGGTTAGGACGTACACACTCTCGAACGGCATTAAAGTTATTTTTTATCGTCGCGGTGACGCTCCGGTGTTTGCCGGTGCGGTTGTTGTTCGAGTTGGTGGAAGTGATGAGGTAATGGGGCAGACCGGTATCTCGCATCTTTTTGAGCACATGGCGTTTAAGGGCACTCGGACTGTTGGAACAAAAGACTACGGTGCAGAGCGACGATTGCTTCAGAGACTTGAGGATCTTGCGGCGGCATCGCACGCAGGACAAAAGTTGAATGCAGAGCAACAAAAGGAGTGGGATGAGATCCACGAGAAGCTCCGAGAGCTGTGGGTATCGGATGATTTTACGGTGCGGTACGAGAAAAGTGGTGCTGTTGGACAGAACGCTACTACGGATAAAGAGTTTACCAAGTACTTTGTGAATCTACCGCGCTCGGCTTTCGAGTTTTGGTGCAAGATGGAAGCCGATCGTCTGATGAGTCCGGTGATGCGACAGTTCTATCAAGAGCGCGATGTTGTTCTTGAGGAGCGAAGGATGCGCTCTGAGGACGATCCAGGGGGAAAGCTCTACGAGCTCCTGCTTGGAATCGCGTATCAACGACACCCGTATCGTGCGCCGGTGATCGGATACGAGCGTGATATTCGGAGTCTCACCGCATCACAGCTTGAGGTGTTTCGGCGCCGCTATTACGTTCCGAAGAATATCGTCGTGAGCCTCGTTGGCCGGGTAGATCCGGAGCGGGACATTCAGGTCGTTGAGGAGTATTTCGGTTCTTTGCCATCGGCGCCCGAGATAGAGCGAGACATCCCTGAGGAGGGGGCCCAAGAGGGCGAGCGTCGTGTGCAGCTTTCAATGGCGGCATCGCCGGAGGTAATCATCGCGTACCGCAAGCCGAATTATCCGGACCCGAACGACCCACCGATCTCGGTAATGGCGGAGATCTTAGCTGGAGGCCGTACATCCCCCCTCTACACGGAGCTTGTAAAACGACGACAGCTCGCAGCGAGTATCGGTCAGGATGAAGGCCCGGGCGTGGTATATCCAAATCTGTTAATGTTTGAGGCAACGGTCAAAGCTCCACATTCAACAGACGAAGTGATTAATGCGTTTGATGCTGTGATTCATCGATTCATTCGTCAGGGTCCGACTGAGGAGCAGTTGGATATGGCGAAGCGATCGATCGGGATGGAGTACATCAGCCATTTAAGCTCGAATCAGTCGTTGGCGTTAGATTTCGCGACATCGCAGCTCGCGTTTGGAACATGGCGAGCTTCGGTGGATTGGTATGACCAGATGATGAGGGTCTCAGTCGATGATGTGCGGCGAGTCGCGGCCACATATTTGGTCCCCCAGCAACGAACGATAGCGACGATTGAGCGTGCGAAATAGGGAGAAGCTATGTCGATTGTTTCAAAAGTAACGCGGATAGGGCTTCTCGGTAGCATGGTCTTCTTCTCGGCGTGTGCTTCAGTGCGAGAGGCGATTTCCCCACCTCTACCGACTCGAGCTGATGAAGTTGCTCAGTTTAAGCCGGTTGAGCCCGAGCGTTGGACGCTGTCGAACGGCCTGACAGTTATCTTTTTGCAGGACAATGAGCTGCCGGTGGTGCGTGGACGGCTCTTTATTCGAGCGGGCTCGCTCTGGGCAGAGCGATTTCCGGTGGGAACAACGTCAGCAATGGGAGACGCAATGCGCTCAGGTGGTGCCGGCGAGCTCTCTGCCGATGCGCTTGATAAAGAGCTTGAAAAGTTGGCGGCGGGTGTTGCGAGTTCGTTCTCGACCGAGTTCGGAGCTGTTTCGTTTTCGTGTCTATCGTCGGATTTGAATCGAGTATTCCCCATATTTGCCGATGTCGTACTTCGACCACGATTTGAAGGTGATAGGATCTCGTTGTGGAAGGGCCAGGCACTTGAGGGGATTCGTCGTCGGGTAGAGGATCCTGGCACTGTGGCTACGATCGCCTTCACGCAGCTCGTATATGGTGACACTCCGTATGGAAAGATCTCACGTTCTCGCGATATCGCCGCTATCTCTCGGGGTGATATTGTGGATCTGCACCGGCAGTTTGTTCGTCCTGATGGGGCGATCTTGGTGGTGACAGGAAAGGTGAGTCGAGATGAGGTTGCGCGATTGGCAGAGTCGGCTTTCGGAACGTGGCAACCTCGCGGTGCGATGATGCCCCCGGCTCCTCCGGTCGATGTTGACCCGAAGCCAGGAATCTATTTCATCACCCTCCCGTTTGCGCAGGCATCAGTGAAGCTCGGTCAGTTGGGTATCCCTCGCTTCACACCAGACTATCCGGGTATTGATGTGTTTAACGAGGAGTTCGGGGCCGGTGGTTTTGGCTCGCGACTGATGAAGCGGGTACGGACCGAGCTCGGGCTCACGTACGGTGTCCAGGGTGGGATTGCGCCGGGGGTGGTCAAGGGAACCAACTACATATTCTTGCAGACCAAAGCGAACTCCGTTGGTCCGGCGATCGATGAGTCCATTCGAGTGTTGCAGCAGCTTCAGCAGCAGGATACCAGTGCCGCCGAGCTCGCCGAAAAGAAGGCAGCTATCGCCAATTCCTTCGTCTTTAACTTCGGCTCAACAGATGAGATTGCAGGTCGAATGGCTCGTCAGGAACTTTTGGCGTATCCGGCCGACTACGATAAAACATATCTCTCGAAAATTCAGGGCGTTACACCGCAGGACGTGCGCGAGGTGGCGAGCAAACGCTGGGATCCGTCCAAGTTCGTCATCGTTGTGGTGGGTAATGAGGCTGCTTTCGCCGCTCTTGAGCGGGACCGAGCATTGAAGACGAGCCCCTTGCATGCGTTTGATCTACATAAACTTCGTTTTGACGAAGCTCTTTTGATGCAATAAGGCGCGGACCATCATCCTATGCAAAGGAGAGAGCGGTGCTGTCCAGTTCGCAGCCGACTCTCATTGCTTTGAGAGCATACTTAATGTGTAGGATCTCGTGACACACGATATGAAACGATCGCTTAGGTTCGTCCCGCAAGCTCTGGCACTGTGCACGCTGTGTGTAGTGAGCGCCGGATGCTCAACGCAGCCCGTGGAAGGGCCTGATAAGATGTTCAGTAGTGGCGCTGTCGGCGCTCTCGAGGGGGCTGGTGCCGGGGCCGTTACGGGTGCTCAGTTCACCGCGGCTACGGGGCCGGGTGTGGCTATTGGCGCAGGCTTTGGCGCAGCGGCGGGGCTTATTCACGGTGCGATTAAAGACAGCATGGAGGACACCGAGATGCAGATCGGTCGCGAGGTGCGAAGGGCCCGGTATCGAACCGCCGCGCAGGAGACGCTCGCCGTTCATTACAAGCGCAGGATGGAGCTGCACCCTAATCGCGATATATACCCCGCGGATATCTTCTTTCGGGGGGATTCCGCGAAGATGTGTCCATCGGGTGTAGGAATAGTTCGGGAGATAGCCAAGCTCAACGAGTTCCGCTTGCCATACTCACGGCTGGTTGTGGCTGCGTACGCCAAAAGCAGCGGGGGAGAGGATTCGAGTTACATTCAGCACCTTACGGACAAACGGTCGCGTGAATTCGTCAATCAGCTCGTAAAAGCTGGCGTGGAGCCTCGACGATTAGAAACAAGGTCTGTTATTGTGGACGCACCACTGTTAATTGATCCTGAAGATGACCCGACTCGATATAACCAGGCCATAGAGATCATAGCCATTGATAGGTAAGCATATGAAAAACAAGAAAGAAACGAAGATTAAAGAAGTTGATAACTCTATCAGTGGTGGAGCTCAGGATATGGTGCAGATAGCAACGAAGGCCGATTTACGTACCTTCATAACCGATGTGAGGGATCGACTCCTCAAGGATCAAGCCGCGCCTATCTTCGCTATGTCGGCGATGCAACAGGTTATGAGCCTTGATTCAATTTACGACCTTATGGACAAGGATAATAAAGAGATCCTTCAGGAGATCTGGGTTAAATTGTCCCAGTCGGGGCTTCATCTGCGTAAGCCGCCTCTCTTGTTCGGTGATGGAGACGGCCAGGCGGCAGCGAAGTAACGCTGCTCGGACGACAGCCCGGAGTTACCCTCCGGGCTTTTTTGTATCCAGCGCCCCACCAGCAGGGTCAATTGTCGCAAAGAGGAATTTGGTTGATACTGAGCCCACATTGTCCAGCCATCCGAGATGCGGTGGCCTCTAAACGTACGTTATGAACCCTGGTACCTCATCGTCTTTACGCTTGCGAGCACTTCTGGGTGCTCTGCTGCTCATGGGAGTCGCAATCTCTGGAGTGGCGTTGTACGAACATGTTGTGTACTCCGAGGGCCTCGCGACCGGTCCGAGTTTCTGTAACATCTCGCAGCACATAAATTGTGAGGCGGTGAATGCAAGCGAGTGGTCGACAGTGTTTGGAATTCCTATCGCTTCATACGGCATATTTTTCCACGTCTCTTTGCTTGCGCTTCTTATCGTGGTCACGTGTGGCTCCGCTATCCCAACAGCGGCGGCGCTCTCAGTGATACTGGTCGGAGGCATGGTCGCCTCAATTTCGTCTATCGGCCTCTTTGCGCTGTCCGAGTTTGTAATAGGAGCGCTCTGTTTGCTCTGCATAGGATTGTACCTCATCAATTTCGCGATCTTTGGTGTTACGTGGTGTGGAGCCTTCCGGGGAAAAGTGGTGGCGGGCCTCGCTGATGGAGTTCGCGCGTTGGGGTATTTCCTGCGATGTATATTGTTGGGTGGAGAGGGGAGCGGCCTTGCACGATTGGCCGTTATCGCGCTCACTGCTCTTGCGTGTTTCTGTGTCTACCTCCCCAATGCGATCTACTCCATCGTGGCTAGCTCAGCGAGTGCAACGAACATCGAGCCAGGTAACGGTTCGATCGATCCGGTGAAGGCATGGCAGGCGGAGCAACCAATTGTTATTAACTCCAAGATCGGTGGCGCGTTCGGAGACTACGCCAAAGGCACACCGTCCGCTCCGATACAGATTGTGGAGTTCGCGGACTTTGAGTGTCCTGGATGTCGCCATCTCTACGTAGCGCTCCAAACGCTTCTGGCTCGCTTCGAAGGGAAGTACCACCTCGTGTTTCGGAACTATCCGCTCGACCAGTCATGCAATCCCTCTATTAAGCACGAGTTCCATCGGTATGCGTGTTTGGCGGCGATGTTTACACGGTGCGCTGGCGAGCAGGGCAAGTTTTGGGAGGCGCTTGATATCGCTTTTACTGACCCGATACTCGCGAGTGAGGCGCCGGTTGCACAGGTTCAAGATACGCTCGTCACGCGGGCAACAGAGAGCCTCTCACTTGATCGAGAAGCTATGGCAGAGTGTGTAGCGTCTGGTCGATATCTCTCGACCGTTCATGCTGATATCGCTGCGGGTGATGCGGCGGGGTTGGAAGGAACCCCGGCACTGTGGGTGAATGGAAAGCTGGTTCGTCGTCCCTCGATAGATACTCTCGAGAAGATATTCAGCTCGATACTACACCAGAGCAAATAAGCGATGGCTGCGCGTAAGGTATTCATTCATATCGTTACGTGGAACAGCGCGGAGTCGATCGTCCCTTGTATTGAGCGAGCGGCGGCTCAGGAAGGTTTTACCCTCGGAGAGGATCTCTGGATTAGGATTACAGATAATGGGTCTATCGATTCCACTAAGGACCAGATTGTACCACTCATCCGTACTGGTATCGAGCTCCATGAGAATGCAGTCAATCTTGGTTTCTGTGGGGGACACAATCAGGGGATAGGCGCGTTCCTCGGCGGAGACTGGGACTCGATGTTAATTCTCAATCCCGATGTCGGGCTTGAGCCGACAACACTGCGCACGATGCTATCACATCTTGATGATGCAAAGCGCATCGGGATCGTGACGCCGAAGCTGCTTCGTGCGCTGCCATCCCTGGAGGCGATTCATCCGCACGTACTCGATGCTGCGGGGATGATGCTCACCTCGGCATGTCGCCATTTTGATCGAGGAGCTGGCGCCTGGGACCAGGGGCAGTTCGACACACCTGGTTTTGTCTTTGGAGCGACCGGAGCATGCGTACTGCTATCGCGGCGGTGCGTCGAGGCCTTGTGCTTACCCAACTCCATCTCCGATGAGCCGGTTTTTGCCATCTACCCCCAATTACGCGCAGGATCAACGGAACGACCGAAGCTCTTTGATGAGGCTTTTTTTGCGTATCGTGAAGATGCGGATCTCTCCTGGCGTGCTGGTCGGCTTGGCTGGAAGTGTTGGTATGAGCCGACCGCCGTGGCGCACCATGTCCGGGTTGTCACGCCGGAGCGTCGAGGCTCCCTTCCGCCGACTATCAATGCGTGGAGTGTCAGGAATCGCTTCCTTCTTCAGCTTAATAATTGGGGTTGGTCGCAGGGCATACTCTTCTTCGTGCATGGGATCGTTATTCGAAACCTCGTTGTGGTTATCGGGGTTGTGCTGAGTGAGCGTTCCTCAATTCATGCTCTTCGTGAAGTATGCCGTCTGGCCCCTCGTGCCCGCTCGATCCGGGGCTGGATTCAGGAACGTGCGGCACGCGATTGATATAGCGCTGTCGGCCATAGGCCCCTTCCATTTGCGTCACGAAAAACCCGAAAGGGTAAAATTGGATGTGGATCGTGGGAGGGCCGGCGTGTCGCCGGCCGGTAATACCGCGAACGAATGCCGCCTTCGGCCGACGGCGTAATCCCTATCCGCAACCGACGGTCGGCGACACGCCGACCCTCCCAATCGCGCGGGGATTACCGGTATCGCGCCGGGAGGTCGTAACGCGAACGAATGTCGCATATGTATCGGCAACATAACATCACACGGGAGGGCCGGCGTGTCGCCGGCCGGTAATACCGCGAACGAATGTCGCCTTCGGCCGACGGCGTAATCCCTATCCGCAACCGACGGTCGGCGACACGCCGACCCTCCCAATCGCCCGGGGATTACCGGCATCGCGCCGGGAGGTCGTAACGCGAACGAATGCCGCCTTTGGCCGCCGGCGTAATCCCTATCCGCAACCGACGGTCGGCGACACGCCGACCCTCCCAATCGCGCGGGGATTACCGGTATCGCGCCGGGTGGTCGTAACGCGAACGAATGCCGCATATGTATCGGCAACATAACATCACACGGGAGGGCCGGCGTGTCGCCGGCCGGTCATGTCGGTAACGAATGCCGCCGTTGGCCGCCGGCGTGTCGCCGGCCGTTCGTCACGTGACCGAATATAGCCGTCAGCCATAGGCCCTTCCATTTGCGCCACGCCGTCCCGCCCAATGTGTAATCAGATCAACCGGCCGGCAACACGCGGCCTAACAACCTCCTCGCTCCGCAGCTAATTTTGAGATAGGGTCTGCGTATGAAAGAGATAGTTGCTCAAGAGATAGCTCGGAGAGTTAAGAACGGAGACGTCATCGGGATAGGAACGGGGACGACCGTTGATGCGGCGTTGACTGCAATCGGAAAGAGGGTGGCTCAGGAGGGCCTTCTCGTGACAGTGGTTCCGACATCGTACCAGAGTGCCTGGCGGTGCCAGGAGCTTGGCCTCACCGTCATGTATGGCGGCTATCACGGCTATCTCTCGTGGGGATTCGATGGCGCTGATCAGGTGAACAAGGATCGGTGGGCCATCAAAGGAAAGGGGGGTGCTATGTTGCAGGAGAAGATCCTCGCTAAGCGCTGCAAGCAGTTTGTACTAATCGTTGACGAGAGCAAGGTGGTTTCCCAGCTTGGTGCAGGTTGCGCAATTCCGGTTGAGATTATTCCCGAGTCGCTTGTCCTCGTTGAAGATGCCCTCCGGGCCTTGGGTGCCGTGGAGACCCCAGTTCGTACAGGCTCTGGAAAACATGGGCCTGTCATCACCGAAGGCGGCAACATCATCATTGATGCGCTCTTTCCCATCGTGTCGGCTGGTCTGGAACGGGAAATTAAGTCCGTCGTAGGGGTCGTTGAGAGCGGCCTCTTCATCGGCTACGCGAGCGAGGTGCTGGTTGCTGGTTCGCAGGGTATTGTGACCCTGTAACACCACGTACCATGCGACACCCACCCGGACTCGGTTATATCGTAGGAAACGAGGCCGCTGAGCGCTTCAGCTACTACGGGATGAAAAGTATCCTCGTCGTCTTCATGACGACCCAGCTTGTGACGCGAGGCGGGATTTCCGACTCGATGTCTCCATCAGAGGCTACGTTTTGGTACCACATCTTTACGATGGGAAACTATCTGTTCCCGTTTGTAGGAGCCTTGCTCGCTGATGTTGTGTGGGGAAAGTATCCGACGATCATCTGGCTCTCGTTAGTCTACTGTGTGGGACATTTCGTTCTAGCACTTGATAGTACTCGACTCGGGCTCCTTGTTGGGTTGTCGTTGATCGCCATCGGAGCGGGCGGAATTAAGCCTTGTGTGTCTGCGCATCTGGGCGATCAGTATCGGGGTGAACAGACAGCCCGAATTTCGGAGGGGTATAGCCTCTTCTATATTGCTATCAATATGGGAGCATTCGCCTCGTCACTCCTTATTCCGTGGCTACTCGAAGCGTACGGAGCGCACGTTGCATTCGGTGTTCCAGGTATCTTCATGGCGCTGGCGACGGTAGTGTTTTGGTTGGGACGCCATCGCTATCAACGAATACCTCCAACGAGGTGGTCAGACTATGTACACGATCTCATGCAGCCTGCGAAGCGTCGAGCGCTTCGTCATCTTGCCCTGATCTTCGTATTAGTCGCGGCATTTTGGGGGCTCTTTGATCAGATGGGCTCGTCGTGGGTTCTGCAGGCCGAGCGTATGGATAGAACGATAATGCTACCATTACTCGGTGAGGTGACTATCTTGGCATCTCAAATTCAGGCGATTAACCCGCTCCTTATTCTGATTCTTACCCCGACCTTTGCATGGTGGCTCTATCCGTGGTGTGAACGGCGAGGCCTCCTTTCTTTAGTTGGTCGTATTGTGGTCGGAATGATACTTGCTGGAGTCGCATTTGGTATCGTCGCACTTGCTCAGTATTGGCTGGTGCAGAGTATAAACGTTTCAATCGGATGGCAGGTTCTGGCTTACGTAGTGCTTACTGTATCCGAGGTGATGGTCTCCGTTACCACGTTAGAGCTTACCTACACGCATTCTCCGCGTGTGAGCAAATCGTTCGTTACATCCTTTTATTTGCTATCCATTGCGCTCGGGAACGGTGTTGCTGCCCTCTATAATGGCTGCTTGGCCGGGGTGTTCGGTGGTCCCGAAACGGTTAGCTACTTTACATTTTTCGCAGCGCTCCCTGTTATCGCGAGTCTTGGCGCGTGGATGGTGTTGCGTACGCTTCGCGCAGAGTGGCAGTAGTAATGCGCCCGGTACGTCGTGCTAGGCACTCAGGACGTTAAGCACGTCCTCTCCGTAGAGGGAGAGCTTCTTCTCTCCGATTCCACTAATCCCCTCTAGTGCGCGCAACGTAGAGGGATTGCGCGCGGCGATAGCTTGTAGGGTTGCATCGCTGAAGATCATGTAGGCGGGGAGTCCCTTGGCTCGAGCAACCTGCATGCGCCATATACGGAGTTTCTCAAAAATTGCGGTGTCAAAGTCGATCGCACCAAGGCTCTTGCGTTGTTGAGCTTTCTTGTCGGAACTGAGCTTCGATGTAACCAGTGGTGCCTTGAGCAACACGGCTTTCTTCTCCTTGAGTGTAGAGAGCCCCAGCGCAGTGACGTCGATAACATTAAATCGCTCGTAGTTGACCCCGAGAAAACCAGCGGATATGAGCTCGCGGCCATAGTAGAGCCACTCTGCTTTGGGGCGGCCCTTGCCGATGCCATAAACGGAGAGCGTATCGTGCCCCCATTTTTTTACCTTTTCATTGGCAGCACCGGTGAGAACATCGGCGATGTGAGCGAGTCCTACTGAGAAGCCACTGTGCTTTTGGATTCGTAACACGCACGAAAGGATCTTCTGGGCGATCTCGGTCGCATCAACCTCCTCGCGTGGAGTAAGGCAGTTGTCACATGTACCGCACTGTTGCAGCGGCTCTCCTCTCTCATTCGAGTACACCTCACCGAAGTAGCGTAGGAGTGCGACTCTGCGACATTCGGATCCCTCGGCGAGTTGGAGGAGTTGGGTAAGTTGACGACCAGCGACATCACGCTCAGTCGGATCGGTAAGTTGATCGATGAAATTTCTGAGCTTTGCAGTGTCCCCGGAGCTGTAGAGAAGCACACATTCGCTCGGTAATCCGTCTCGGCCAGCGCGCCCCGTCTCTTGGTAATAGCTCTCTATATTTTTCGGTAGATCGTGGTGGATAACGAATCGCACGTCGGGTTTGTCGACTCCCATGCCAAAAGCGATCGTCGCTACCATCACGCGGATCTCATCGCGAGCGAACTGCTCCTGGCGCCTTTCCCGCTCGTCGGCGGGAAGGCCAGCGTGGTAAGCAGATGCCTGGACCCCTTTTTTGCGAAGCTCGTCGGCAACGGATTCCGTACGAGCACGACTGAGGCAGTATATGATGCCGGTTTCATCGGGGTGGTCCGAGAGAATCTCCGCGATCTGCTTCATCGGAGAGACTCGCGGAATTACCCGGTAGGAGAGGTTGGGGCGATTAAAGCTCGCTACGAAGCTCTTTGCCCCTTCCATTCCAAGCATCGTTATGATGTCCGCTCGAACGCGCTCGGTAGCTGACGCGGTGAGGGCGAGAACCGGCACATTTGGAAAATGCTCACGAAGTGTTTTGAGTGCGCGGTACTCCGGTCGAAAGTCGTGTCCCCACGACGAAATACAGTGTGCTTCATCGACGGCAACGAATTCAAGTTGTAGCGACGCCAGGGTGCTGAACATCCCGTCGACGAGAAGCCTCTCTGGAGAGAGGTAGAGGATCTTTATCTCACCGCGGTACAGCCGTCGCCATGTCTCTTTCGATTCGTCTTCTTCGAGGCTTGAATTTAGGAATGCCGCTTGCACTCCGTTCTCAGTTAAGCCGTCGACCTGATCCTTCATGAGAGCGATGAGAGGGGAAATTACGAGCGTTAGGCCCGGTCTCATCAGTGCCGGCAATTGGTAACACAAAGACTTTCCCCCGCCGGTTGGAAGGAGCGCGAGCGCATCTCGCCCCGCCAAGGTCTCCTCGATTATCTCGCGTTGCAGAGGGCGGAACTTTGAATAGCCAAAGTGCTCTTTCAGTTTTTTAGAGAGTGGATCGGACGGAGGAAACAGCATGAACAATGGATTTCGATCTGATTGAGAAGCACGTGCTCCGTGTGAACGCTAACAAATCGGCACGGCAAAAGGCCAGAGATAAGAGGGATAACGGGAGTCTCAACTACCAGGTAACTTCAACTTTTACCCCGAGGGAGCCCCGTCCAGGGGCCCAGGGCTCAAGGGCGATAGAGTCGACGTTGCGCAGCTTGCCTTTCGCGATCTCGATTTTTGGGTCGAGCGCTCTAAGATCAAGGCCTTGTCGTGGACGACTCGCCGGCTTTTTTGAGGGGGCGATGTGTGCTGGGTGTGCCTCGGTTCGGTTTGGACGGCCGTCGGCCGCATCGTTACCGATGCTCACGAGGATAGACGGGGCTTGTCCCATGCTTTGAGCGCAGGCAGTGCTCACGCTACTCGAGATACACCACCCAACAATTACTGCAGCCAACAACTTACCACCCATGCCGGATTTTTCGGCCAATGTGTCAGGCTACTTTAGTGCGGAGCGCATCTCAGGGTTTTTTCGTAGCACTTGGTGCGATTTTCTCGCAGGGTAGGAGCGGGGAGTGATACGAGAATGGATGACACTCTCTGGGCATTCATGATTGTACTGGCTGGGTCGCTTGATATTTGCGAGTTATCGGCGCCGAGAGGATAGTCGCGTCAGGACTCGGACCAGTGGTGGGTAGACATCTGAGCGCGTTGGGAATGAGAGTTACGTCACATTGGCCATAAACGCACACGTTCCCGAAGCCTCCTGTGACGAGCTGCTGCTGTCCAACGATCACCGATAGCTACTGGATACTGCCCCTCGATACTCCACCGCGGAGTCGCTCAAGCAGTAGGGGGTAGCTGCGTGCGCCCTGGTATACTGAGCTGATGGCAGGACGTGCTGAATTATTTAATCAGCTTAACGATATCGTCAGTGATGTCTGCTGACGAGGTGCCATACAGAACCGGACCTCGATACTTCTCGCTCTTATCGATAACAAGGTCATAGTTGTTGGACTTGGCGTACGTCTCGATCTTGCCGAGCACTTTATCTGTAAGTTCCTTGTTGAACTTCATGTACTTCTTCTCAAGGTCCGTCTTCATATCCGAGCGCAGTCTCTCGAAGTCGCGCGCTTGGTTTCGGAATGACTCGGCCTCTTTGGAGTCTGGGGACACCTTCTGAGCCTCAAGCTTTGCTTGTAAGGCCTGAAGCTCCTTACCTTTTGCTTCCAGTTTCTTCTTCGCCTCTTCAGAAGCAACGTCGAGCTCCTTTCTCTTCGCAACAGCATCGGGGGCTTCGTTGATGATGCGGCCGATATCGACCGTAGCGATGCGGACCTCGGCGTGAGCATGTGGGGTTACAGTTAAAGCAGCGATGCTGATCATGGCCAGAGAGAGGAATCGAGAGCGGATCTTCATAGGTACATCCTTACAAGACGGGGGCTAACTGCCGAATGCCGGATCATAGTCAGGATTTACGGGAACGGCAACCTTTAACTAATTGAATCGACGGAGAAAGCGGGGGTACGAGAAATCTGCAGGGATAAATACACATTTAAGAAATTTTTAGGGCCTGCCGAGCATCTATAAGGGTATAATACAGATAGGAGAACAGTTGTTGCTCATGTTCACGCATACATTATTTAATGTTTTCGAGGCATTGATCGCGGCGCTTTTAGGCCTGAAGCCGGTACCTGTTCCGGTTCGAGTCAAGCGCGGGCGGTAGACGTCCTCCCCTCGTATATCTTCCCCCCTGAGGCTGGCGGTTGTGTGGTATCGTGCTCTGTGGTCTCATCGCCTCATGGACTTAGCCAAGACAAACGACCTGTGCGGCCTTCACCCTTTTGGAGGATGTAATCGTCTTCTTGAGCAGTATCAGCAGATCGGTCGTGCTCTCGTAGCCTACGAGCGAGTTTTGTGCGGAGCTCTTATTCCAGCGCAACGTTTGGTTCGTGAGTTCTCGGCAGGTGTAGCTTTTGTGCCGGTTGAAGTCCTTGAATCCTACCTTGATGACCTCCTGGATCTCGGCGTAAGCGACGAGAGCCTCTTTATTAAAAAGCCCCGACCGGCAAAACGAGCTCTGCTTCTCATGGGGACAGCGGTGGTTGGGTTGTGTGGTGCAGTGTTTGCGTGGGAAGGGGATCTGACGGCAGCCCTTCTGCCAGCGCTTTTGGTCACGACTTTTTTAGCGGGAATCGGAAGCGCGATGTATTTCTTGCCGCGCACAAAGGTGATTCGGCGATTCAGTTTTGCAACGGTTGTGTCCCGAGAGATTGCAAGCCGCCGAGGAATCGATAAGACGGACATGGGTTCATTTGCCACACGTTTCTTAAGAGGCGAGATGTGGAAACTGAACGATAGAACCACCGCGAGCGCGCTCCCTCCATATCCAGCTCGTGCGGCGCTTCGGTACTTTCACTAGACGCACACATCAGTTTTCCGAATACCCTCTGATGCTCTCTACGCGCTCCGTTGATGCTTTGCACGCTTAGGCTGTCGCAGCCTCCTTCGTGAAATACCATGGAGCGATCTTGCGAGAGCCACGTCGCGGCATCGCGCGAATCTTCTCGGCGATTTTATGGGTTTCGAGGTCTAGTTGCTCGCAGATCCATGTAAAGGAGAAGTGATTCCGATGGCCAGAATCGAGGTTGCCGAAGAGCCACTCTTCCGCCTCTTGCACCTCGCGAGGATCGTTGCCGACGTAATCGAGAATCGCGCGCTCAAGGATTGCAAGAAGTAGTCGCCGCTCCGGGCTGCCGGTTGGATTTGGTGCGCCAAATACGTGGTCGAAGTCACGATCGATATCAGAGAAAAAACTTTCCATAACCTGGTCCATAAAGTGTTCTGTACAACAACCAACTACGGTCGCGATGGCTTTTTGTCGTATTAACCTTGCACCCTGTGTGCAAAGGTCGTTATACCTACTGTGACCTCGCTGGTTCGTAGGGTAATGACGCGCATCAGGGGCCTATAATTCAGATCATGAAGCGAATTTATCTCTCAACACCGTGTGTTTTTCTGGCCTGCTTGAGTTGGCTAGCCCCGAAAGGGGCGCTGGCTGAGGTTCTCTGCTCCTCTGAAATTACCTATGTGTGGCAGCGCCAGGGCGACGAAGGGAGCGATTCTGCCGCATCTCCAATTCCCGCTACCGTGCCCCCAGCCCCAGTGAAGCCTACTTCGGGTAAAGGAGGCGCTGGGACTCCCCCTCCGAGTCCGACGCCGATCCCCCCATCCCCATCGCCGACGGTCCCGGGTCAGATTAAGGTCCGGGTCGCCTCGGTGGAGCGTGTGGGTGCCGACGAGGCCGGGGCTAAGGCAGCGCTTTCAGTCGAGCTGCATCGCCAGAAAGGCAGGGCTTCAGAGCGGTGCAAGCGCGAGCATGAGAGCTTTGGCGAGTGTTTGGCTACCAAGCTTTCGGTCAAGGCTTCTGTGCTGAATTCGTTAAGTTTTTCCTCCCGGGAGCAGCTTGAGAAGGCCCTCATGGCCGAATGCCAAACCCAGCAGGGGCAGTGCTTAGGGGTAGAGTCCACTGAGCCAGTCTGTCGAGAGGTGGGGGGGAGCGGGGTGGCGACGCCTAGTGCCTCTCCTGAGCCTCCTGCTGAGGCTAGTAAGGAGCAGGCTGCGCCCGAGCCCGCCAAGGGTGGCAGTGGCGAGGGGGCCAAAAAAGACGAACCTAAGGCGAAGGCCCCAGCGAAGAAGAAGTAATGTAGCGTAGTTACTCTTGATTCCTCGCCGTCGAGTGGTTAACCTTGCCTGTGTTAAAGACATAATTCCTTTGGAGGAACTTTTTTGAAACCCTTTTCTAGTAGACCCGCTTTTCAGCGTGGAGGACGAGGCATTCGTCCGCAGACTCCCCCGGATACTCACCGCATTAACGAATACATTATCGCCAAAGAGGTTCGCGTCATCGCGCCAGATGGCGAGCAGCTTGGAGTCTTGGCGTTGAAGGACGCTTTACAGAGAGCGCAAGAGTTGGAGTTGGACCTAGTTGAGGTTGCTCCGCAGGCCAAGCCGCCGGTTTGTAAGATCCTTGATTATGGCAAATTCAAGTACAAGGAGCAGAAGAAGGAAGCCGAGGCTCGAAAGAATCGCTCAGAGACGACGCTCAAAGAGCTACGCCTTCGCTACCGCACTGACGTAGGGGATCTTGAAGTTAAGTTGAAGCAGGCGAGAGAGTTTCTGGCTGAAGGAGATAAGGTGAAGTTCGTAATGCGCTTTAAGGGGCGTGAGGCGATGTACATCGATCTCGGAAAGGAGAAGTTTCAGCAGATTGAGGAGCGTCTGAAGGATGTTGCGACGGTCGATGAACGTTCGCCAGCATTTGGCCGACAGATTCACATTACCTTCGCTCCGATTAAGTCGTAATACCACACAGAGTGCGCATGGCTACGTCCGATAATGCGCCGGTGGCAGCACCCTTCCGGGGCTACACCTGTCGCGAGTTGTATAAAGCGATCTTTGAAGCAGATGCCCCTGAGCAGGTGGTGCGGCAGTTGCCTGCCCAGACTCTGTTCATGGTGGTGAAGCAGCGAGGCCTGGAGTCGTCAGCCGATCTGATTTCGATGGCGTCGCTTGAGCAGTGCCGCATGCTGACTGACTTCGATCTGTGGCATGGGGATACGCTCAACGAGGAGGTTCTCTGGCAATGGCTGGCGCTCACCGACGAGACTGATTCTCTTGAGCTCCTACAGAAGGCCGTGAAGTTTATCGACCTCAAGCTCATAGCGATCTTGCTCAGTAAGTATGTACAGGTCGAGGTGTTTGACGAGCCCACCGAACAGCCTCCAGGGCCGGGATTTCATACCCCGGACAAAGGCTTCACGTGGATTGGTATCGGAACAGAGAACCAAGAACATCACTTTCTGTTAGCGCGGCTCTTAGCGCTTATTTTCGAGACGAACACAGAGCTCTTTTATCAACTATTGGCCACGCCGACGGTTGCGACGATGACGGTGTTGGAGGAGGAGTCGTATCAGGACCGCACGAAGCGCTTGGCCGCCGAAGGTGTGCCTGAGCCTGAGGTTGCAGTCACTGTGCATGCTCCTTATTCCTTTGCCGAAGCGCTGCGTGACCTACATGAACAAAACACCGTACAGGCGATTGAGGATGTACGTGCGGTAGAGCCGCTTATCTATGAGGCACGTTCTAGCCGTTTGTTTGCCGAATTGATGCGACGAGTCTCTGACCACGAGGCGGTCGAGATGGAATTCACGTATATCATGAACGCTGCGATTGTCCGGTTCGGTGTTGATTTCTCCGATCAGGAGCAGGTCCTTGCGCTCTGTGAGAAGGTGAAGGGAGCGATTAATGTGGGGATTGAGAAGCTTGTAAAGGAGAGCTCTCGGTCGGTGCTTGAGGTGTATCAGGGGCTCGGTCTCGGTAGGCTTTTTCGGCTTGGACTCACCGATATCACGTCTCTTCGAACGAGCGCACGAAAGATTCCTCTTGAGGTGGCAGAGGCGTTTAAAGACTCCGACAAGGTTCTGTTTAGTGTTCTTGCCTGTGCCCGTGAAGCGTTTCCAGGTATGCCTGTTTTCTTAGAGGATGATGGGTCCGTTGTTGAAAAGGACGGTTCCCTCGAAAGCGGCGAGCGAGCTATCCAATCGGTACAGGCAATCGCTACCGTTCGTGCCAAGCTTGAGCAGTTGCAGAGCATGAAATCGACGCAGGCATCCTAGGGGTAGCCCTCACCGCATCATTCAATTGCACTGGCTCGAATCAATCGATCCATTATAGCGGCGCCGAGGCCGATCGGCTCGCACGTATCTACAACGATAAGGTCTAGTCCCCGCTGGTCCAGGTCTCGGAGCGCTGCAAAGAGCTGTGACGCGACCTCCTCAAGCTTTCCTGTCTTGCTCAGCGTTATAGTGGCTGCTGCGTTGCAAGGAAAACTCTGCTCGGAGAATAGGATGACGCCGACCTTTTCGGGATATTCCATATGCGACCCAGCGTGGTTACGGAGCACGACCTTGGTTCTGGGAGCGTAGTGCTTAGCGAGAAGGCCCGGGGAAAGGAGCGGCGCGTGCTCGTTGGAGGCAGTTTGGTTGCTCTGTTCCACCGGGCAGTGCAGGGCATCTGAGATCTGCTCGGCTGTAATAGCGCCCGGACGCAGAATGACGGGAGTTTCTTGAAGTAGTGAGAGCACCGTTGATTCAAGCCCTATCTCACAAGGACCTCCATCAAGAATATAATCCACCTTCGCACCGAGGCTCTGTCGCACATGCTCCGCTGTTGTGGGACTAATGTACATCGATGGATTTGCGCTCGGTGCTGCGATAGGGAGGTCACAGGCGGCAAGGAGCTGCAGAGCAACGGGGTGGCGAGGGATTCGTAGCGCTACGGTGTCGCCGCCGGCCGAAACAGCACTCGAAATAATCGGATTTTTGGGTAGTACAACAGAGAGCGGGCCCGGCCAAAACTGCTGAAGTGCGATCAGTCGGTCTCTTAAAACCGGCGGATTCCAGGATCGCGAAATATCGGCATAAGCGAAGATCTGTTCAAGCGATGTAACGTGAACAATGAGAGGATTTGAGGACGGGCGCCCCTTAGCTTCAAAGATCCTCTGAACGGCTGCTTGATTGGTAGCATCGGCCCCGAGACCATAGACGGTCTCCGTGGGGAAGGCGACGAGTTTGCCGTTTCTCAGAAGTTCTGCGGCGTGTGTTATTTCGGCTTTGGCAACTACCATACTCTGCTCGGAGGCAATTGTAGCGGTAGGCTGCGCCCGAAGCAAACAAGGCCACAATACGTTGGTTTTACGAGTGTCCTGAAGGGGAGAAGACGAGGACGGCCTTGGACCAACCACGGGAGCCTCGCGCGGAGGTGGCGACGTCGGAGAACTCGCCAGGAACTCCTTTGGCGGTGAAGGCCCCATCCACAAGGACTCGGATCTCAGTGAGGGAGGGGGTTGCTTTCGTAATCTCAACCGGCACGGAGGCAGGCTTGCGCTTGTTCATCCAGGTGTAGGTTCCGTGGATGAGGTACGAGTTGTTTTTAATGTGTTCGATCTCCGAGCTTCGAAACGAACTCGATTTTTGCGGGAATCGAGAGAGCGCTGTCTGTATAAATACTGCTTGTAGGATCTGATCTGGAGGCAGTTGTGCAGAGGAGAGCGTAAGTGAGAGATCGATATCTGCTTGTGTTATCGCTTCAGGATCGAGGGAGATGGACCCGCTAAACTCTCGAAATGAGCCGTTCATGGTGAGGGTGGGATTGGGGGACTTCACTCCAAACGTGATGCTTGAAGATGGTCGAACCAAGACTTGGCGAACCGGCGCGGCAGAGGCGGTACCGAGAGTCAGAAATAAAGTGAGAGCTACGGCGAGCGCCCCGCGTGCAGGTGTTCTATAGAGCATCGTGTCTTACCGTGAAGAGGTTAGGCAGTTAACCTTATCTTCCTCTGCTTTGGAGGGATTGAGCAAGGTGATGTGCCCTAGTTTACGACCGGGTCGGGGCTCTTTGCCGTACAGGTGGATTCGAGCGTTTGAAAGGACCGCTATTTCATCGAGCTTCGGCAGGGAGCCGATGATGTTGTACATCACAGCTCGAGCGTGCGGATCTACCGAGCCCAGCGGCATACCGCTGATAGCTCGTACATGGTTTTCGAACTGGCTACTGATACTACAGTCAATTGTAGCGTGACCCGAGTTGTGGACACGGGGAGCCATCTCATTTGCAAGGATCTCTCCCCGCACTTCAAAGAGCTCAATCGCGAGCGTTCCTACATACGCAAGCTCGTTCATCACCTTAGAGATGAGCTCCTGAGCTGAATGCTTGAGGGAAGAGGAGACATCGGGAGCGGGTAATTCACTTCGATGAAGAATTCCGTGAACGTGGTCGTTGCAGCTAAGGGGGTAGATACAGATTGAGCCAGTTTGGTCTCGTGTCGCGATCACCGACAGTTCTCGAGAGAAGGGCACAAACCCCTCCACAATTAAGGGGACTCCTTGAAGTGACTCCCACGCTTCATGAATCTGGTCGGGATGTTCGATGCGCACTTGCCCTTTGCCATCGTAACCGAAACGTCTCGTTTTCGCGATGCATGGAAGCCCGAGCACCTCGCACGCTTCGCCAAGTTCTGCTTCAGTGGAGGCGCTACGAAAACGAGGCGTCGCGATGTCGAGACTCTGTAGAAACTCTTTCTCAGTTACACGGTCTTGCGAGACTTCAAGAGCCCTTGGCGGCGGAAAAACTGGGCGTAGAGTTTGCAGAAATTGAGCTGCAGAGCAGGGGACGTTTTCAAACTCATAGGTGATGATGTCGCACTCCTCTGCAAAAGCGCGCAGAGCGGCTCTATCTTCAAATTCAGCTACCGTAGTAGTTCCGAGTTCACGAGTTGAAGTGCTGGCTGAGGAGTCGTAAAAATGAAATGTATGACCGAGCGGATAGCCGGCTAGGGCAAGCATCCGTCCTAATTGTCCTGACCCCAGAACGCCGATCTTCATCGTTGATCTTCTACCTTTTGAGTAACGTCGGTGCCGCTTGTGCCAATACCGCCTCGGTCTGAGTGGTGCGTAATGTTTTGAGCGCATCGGCTATCTCGGGGTACTTAATCCCGAGGATACTTGCCGCGAGGATCGCCGCGTTCGTAGCGCCAGCTTTTCCGATAGCGACCGTGGCAACAGGGATTCCAGCGGGCATCTGGACGATAGAGAGGAGGGAGTCCATGCCATGGAGCGTTTTCGACTCAACCGGAACCCCGATTACCGGGAGGTGTGTCATCGAGGCGGTCATACCTGGGAGATGCGCCGCCCCGCCAGCGCCAGCGATAATGACCTCCAAACCTCGAGCAGCGGCGCCAGTTGCATAAGATACCAAGAGTTCAGGAGTGCGGTGCGCCGAAACCACTTTCGTTTCGAATTGTATCTTGAGCGATTCGAGGGTGGCGGCAGTAGACTCAAGGGTATCCCAGTCAGATGAAGAGCCCATGATTAAGCCGACAAGGGGGAGCGATTTGTCTCTCATAAAAAGAGGCTACCCCTTGCATCAAGGGCACGTCAACAGTGTCGCTTGCGGGGGCGATGCAATACGACCGAGCCGTCTCGGTTTTGAATCGAGGGTCGTTGGATTAGCCTCGTTTCGTTGCAGCTCTCGCTATACTCACAACGGAGTCGTATTGCACTATCCAGCTAGGGTCGCATCATATCCGATGCTGATCTTCGAGCACAGGACTCCAGTGTTTGTCGAAGAGTCGAGTATGTCTCTGGTGATGGAGCGCCCTGTACGAGGCTACCGAGCCAGGCGTTATCGAAATTTGTTACACACCCTCTGTCTACTAATTGGGGACCTACGAGGGAGGGGCCACTTTCGGCGTCATTCGGGAGGAGGGCTGAGAATTCGGCCCGGCGTGCAGCGAGTCGGCTGCTTTCCGAGTTGGCGCAGAAGGGGTGTTTGGACACGGCAACAAAGCATGTATCCCGTGGAGCGGCAGTGTACGCGAAGCACTCTTTGACGAGGTCGAGACACGCTGTTGATTCGGCCGTGACGGGATTGGAAGCAAGCGTCATAGAGCCTAGTAGAGCGATGATAGAGGTGTATGTCCGGAGGTGTTTCATGGCATATGTTCCCAAGGGCGGTATCGTACCACTTCGGCGGGACCTACGCCAAAATCCCTAACCTTTTGGATACTCACATAATTCGGTTAATACACCCCCGAATGACTTGGGTGATATGAAGGCGATTCGGGTCCCACCCGCACCTTCACGGGGCGTGGCGTCGATCAGAGCGAAGCCCAGCGAGTTCAGTCGAGCGAGCTCGGCTGTGATATCGCCCACTTCGTAGCATATATGGTGGAGCCCGGGCCCACGCTTACTTAGAAACGTTCCCAGTTTCGAGGTGGGGGAAAGGGGGGCTAGCAGCTCAACTTTTGAACCCCCTGTTTCAATAAACGCGAGCTCGACGCCTTGCGACTCAAGGGTCTCTCGATGCCTAACGGTAGCGGCTGTTGTGTTGGTGTAGAGGCCGATCGCTTCGCTCAGATCAGTGACCGCAATCCCAATGTGATCTACACGCCACGTGTGTAATGGAGCCATACGCATTACTCTCCTTTATTCGATCGCGTACGTAGCGGTTATCCGCACTTGCAGATCGATCGGGCGAGAGTCGATCGATGGAGTTCCGCTATCCGCGTTGCTCATAGCGGCCATTTCGGGCGCAAACGCTCTCATTCGAAATGGCGTTGGCTGCTGCTCTCCGCCGGATTCATCGAGCGCTACGACCTGACCGAGCTTCACCCCTGCGCCAGCTGCTAATTTTTGCGCCTTTGCTGCCGAATCTTTCGCAGCCTTTTCAAGGCAGGATTCACGCGAGCGCTTGAGTAATTCGGGAGACGCAAACGTTTGGAGGGATGAGACCTCTTCTGCACCCATCTCGGAGGCCAAAGCAACGACATCGCCGAGTCGTGGTATCTCAGAGGTCTCAAACGTAGTGGTAATACGAGCCCGATACCCCTGACAGCTTCGCTTGCTGCCGTTGTAGGAGCACTCCTCAGAGAGGGAGTAGTCAGCTGTTTCGCTGACGAAATCCTGTAGTCCGAGTGCCTTGACGCGGGCCTTGAGGGCTTCGTGGGCTTTTATAGCCCTCTCGGAGGCGTCTTTTGGTTTAGGTGCAAGGCTTGTTGAGCCCAATGAAACGCGTCCTCGATCCTGCACGATCTTGGTGAGGCATTCTCCTGATACCGTAATTCTACGCATAGGGGTCGACGAACTAGCTGTATCAGCGCCGGCTACGACCGGAACCGCAAAGGTCACGGTTGCCACAGCTACCAATAATCGGAAGTAGTGATGCTTCATAAGCTCTCCTTAGGTCCCCGGTATCATATCATGACATGAGGCAATCGAGCAGGGTGTTATATAGCACCCCACGTGGCAGCTCAGAGGCGCGCTACGGGCCTGCTGGGTTTGGCCCCCAGCCGACGCATGCAGGGCCTTACGGGGGGCAGAGTGCTATCTGTGAGCGGTGGAGCGTGCGCCGGCTTCTGAGGGCGCTACGTATCCTACTGCCCGTTACAGGTCGTAATTCTATCTGGGTACTGGCTCAGCAGTGCCTGGAGGCGCTTACGCGCCGGCGGAGCTAACTTATTAATGGACTTGATGATCGGTTTAATCTCCCTCGGCCACTTGGTCCTGAAGAGGAATTCAAGCGATTGCAGCATCTCCTTCTTCGGAATCGTCCTGGTTGTGCACGAAGATGGTTGTACTGGGCAGACATACCCGGTTCGCGGAACGCTGTTAAGCACTCTGCGAAGTTGGGCAAGGCTCGGAGCAACGCGTCGTTGATAGAACGCTACTCGCGTTTTACCACTGAACGATATTCTACTTCGACTTGAGAGAATGCGCTTAGAGATGTCGGAAGCAGCCTTCGAGACCTCACCGAAGACGCGGTCGAGCCCGGATATAGTGATCGCGGTACAATCGTTGAGTTCTCCGCTGCCCTCGCAGAATGGGAGTGGATCCTGTCGCGGTGCGAGAGAGCCGTAGAGGTACCATTCAAGAGTGAGCGTCCCATTCGGAGCTGTGAACTCGCTCAGCGGCCGACTGAAGCTGGTTGTGTTGTCCACTTGGTTCGGTGCTGTATGTGTGAACTCCTCAAGTGGCAGCTGGGTTCCGGATTCAGATATGAGGTAGTTACGAGAGCCCGCTGCTACGTCTAGTGTCTCGCCGGTGCGTTGTGTGTACGGGAAGCGTACATATGCTTGGCCACCCTGAGTAAATTGACACATCGCACCTTGTTTAATCTGCGATTCCGACTTGATGTAGAATGGGTTCTGCGTGCTCAACGTAGAGGCTACACCCGAGAGCTCCTCCACTACATTACCGTTGATATCGAGGAACTTGAGAGCCTTCGCAGCGGACTTAATCGTTACTGTATCGGTCTCAGGTACCTCAATGGAGAACCAGCCGTCTGCATCCGCCGTAGCGATAGTGTTTATATTCTCGGACTCGATAGCTACCTGGGCATACGGCATCGGCTTAAGCGCTGCTTCGGCGATCGGTGTGGCGGCGCTACCAGATACTTCCGCGGAGCTAGCTGTGCTATCGGTCGCTAATGGTGTTGCTGCCGCACCATCGTCACGGAGTACGAATCCGTAAATCGTAGTTACTGGTACTGCAGTTGGAGTGGCCGTCGCTGTTGGTGTACTTGTTGGTGTTGGTGTTACGGTCGGCGTGCTTGTAGCGGTGCTCGTTGCCGTATGGGTAGGCGTTTCCGTAGCCGTATTGGTGGCAGTCGCTGTTGGGCTACTGGTCGGCGTTTCGGTTTGTGTAGACGTCGGAGTCGCTGTTGGAGTCTCAGTCGGTGTTGATGTTGGTGTACTTGTTGGTGTCTCCGTCGGGGTCTCTGTCGGCGTTGCTGTC
>JBIIYC010000285.1:0-2592 GCA_044347025.1 Bdellovibrionota bacterium | reverse complement strand
CTGGGGAAGCCGATACTTGAGAGCGTTGCAGAGAGCTTCATTCCGACGAAGCCAGCTTTGCCCATACCCGATACAACGATTCGGGAGCCGGGTAGGGCACACAGCATCGCCTCGACGGCAGCAGCGAACCGCGTGTCTAAAAGGTCTGCCACATGGGATAGCGCAGCGAGCTCCTCTCGGATAATGGTGCGCCCGTAGGCGATATCGTCATGCTCACAGGTGTGTGCCGGCTGCTCGAGCCTCTTGGTCGCTGAATTCGTCATAGGGGGCAAGTATACCGCGCTCGCGGCTCCTAAGCCATGCGGAGAGGGGTGCTGGGAGAGCGATCTGAATGCTTCTAACCCACTGAAACCGTTGTTTATATTGGGGCGCCGGGGCGAATGGGTAGGAGAGGGTTGATTTCTCGTGCGCATTGCGAGGGAATAGTCAGCCTATGAGCAGACGAGAGAGTGACGACGAGACCCATGGCGGAGTGCGGCTTGATAAGTGGTTGTGGGCGGCTAGGTTTTACAAGACCCGCTCGTTGGCGCATGCCGCAATCGATGCTGGGCGGGTTTTTGTCGATGAGGTCCGTGCCAAACCGGGTCGCAAAATAGAGATCGGTCAACGCGTCCACATCCAACATCCGGCTGGAGAGTTCGTTATTACGATAGAGAAGCTTGCTAATCAGCGCGCATCGGCAAGTATCGCCGCTACTTTCTATCGAGAGGATGAAGCAAGTAAGCTGCGCCGCGAGGAGATTGCAAACGTGCGACGTCTGGCTCGTATTGACGCACCTTCCGAGCGTCCGAATACGCAGAATAGAAACCTCCTTCGACGATTAAAGGAAGGTGGCGAGTAAAGAAGTAACCTACGCTCCCCTCAGGAGTGGTATCAGAGTTTTCTTTGCGAAGTCTCGTTCGTTAAGCTTTCCTTTGGATGCGCCCGGGTCGTTCGTTTTGTGAGGCGGCATAAAGGTCGCTCCTTTAATTGTTCCCAGGGTAGCTGCGACGACATCGACGTATCCTTGAGGATCTTTTTGCATCACTCGAAGCGCCTCTTCATCCTTCAGAAAGAACGGCTCTGTGTGGAATTGTCCCCTAACACCCCGCCCGGCCTCCGAGCGGGTGCTCACCGCCCGAATCGGCCTATCCAGCCCGTGGCTCTTGAAGAAAGCTTGAACTCCTTTAACATACGCTTCGGCAGCTTTGCGCTCTTCTTTCGTCGCATCGTCCGGTATCACGATCTCGATGCCTTTTGCCGAGCGATTCCGGCAGTCATTAAAATCGAGCGAGATGAGGCGATCGCCTTTCTTTGATGCCCGGTTAAGTTGGTCGCGGGTTTTGTCGGGTACTTCAAATCGTGCATCGCAATCGTGCGTCTCGGTCTGCCGAGTTGCCGGCGTAAGGAGAATCTTCGTTCCAACCGGAATTTTCCGCGCCGACTCCTCTGTGAGTCCATTCAATCTCAGCAGCTGTTTGTGCTCACATCCGTAGCGGTGGGCGATACCGTAGATAGACTCCCCGGATTGAATCTCATGGGTCCGCGCCGTACGCTCATGCACAGGAGAGCGTTCCACTGGTGTTGTCGTTGGGAGTCGTAGCTTCATCCCTTCGGGGAGTGCTCGGGCGCTCTCCTCGGTTAGACCGTTTAACTTGAGTACTGCTCGGTAATCCACTCCTGCTGCCTGTGCGATCCCCCAAACGGTTTCGCCGTTGCGCAGAACATGAGTAGAGTGTCGACAAGCATCGGCGAGCTGCTTGCGAATCGTCGAGGGGCTTGTTTCCGGTGCTCTGAGGGTGCTCGTGAGTGAGTCTGACTGCTCGGTTGAGTGAGCGGCCTTGGCTTTAGGTGTGTCGATTCTCGTAGACATGGTTCGTCTCCTTCCTGGATAAACCCCTACGCAAAGAGATATGTGGGCGGAAAGACGGGGAGTGATGTTACGGCGCCCTCCACCACTCAGAAAGTCAGTGATTGAGTCCCCGTAACCGACAGGATGTTTCTAGTTCGGACAGGATCGCTCTCAGGCCCGGGCCCCGCTTCCTTAACACATCACGGTGAGTGATACTTTCGGCGGAAATACGCAGTGCTCGCGTTTGTATGAATAGCTATTCCTTATGTTTGAAAGTTTTCGAGATATCCAGAAGCTAGAGGTTCGAAACGGTGCTGAGCTTCTCCGTGAGGCGAATCTCTCGTTCCGGTTTCTCGGTAAGGGAATGGAGCTTCAGCTCCTTCGAGCTGGTGGGCGAGAGTTAAGCGTGGTGAGCAACTCGGTGCCATTTATACACTCGCTACGATCAAAGGGAGAGCTGGAAGTCACGCTTGGATTTGGGTCAATTACCAAGGGGGAGCAGTCACTCAGAGTTGGAATTGGTGGCAAGTTTCAGTCCCTTTCTGCAGATGAAGATGTAAATCAGGTCGTGATGCCGGCAGTCACTATTCCAACACTTGCTATTTTTATTGAACGACCGTTCTCAAGTGACAAAGCGCTCATTGGGCTCCAATTCATGGAGGCGATTCCCATGCGAGAGATATCGATCGAAATGGAGAATCCTCGGGAGTTTGACAAGAGCGCTTTTAAAGCCTTCTGTCACAGGCAATTACGTATTCCTG
>JBIIYC010000284.1:0-2599 GCA_044347025.1 Bdellovibrionota bacterium | reverse complement strand
GAGGAGTATGCGGCAGGATTATTGAGGTCGGCCTGCAGAGTAGGGGTCGCGAAGCGGAGCTGTGTTGGAGTGCCCAGGCCACCCGACAGTCCCAGGTATGTTCCTTGGCCGTCACTAAAAATAATGATCGATTGCGCTGAGCCCGACACCAAGGCCGAGAGATGGTGCGCAAGCTCCTGGGCGCGTTGTGGGTTGGTAAGCTGCGATGCAAACTGCATGAAAATCTCCTGCTGGGTTATGAATGTAGCAGGCGGAATTGTGATGTCTTCAAGAATGTCGTGTTTTCGCGAGGGGTTAGTGGGAGTTGCGGCTAATCCTTGCTGGCTGCGACCGTTTTGCATCCCCCAGCGATCCGATTGACGTGAATATCGATGAGTTTCACAAAGATGCCCTTCTGCCCGAGTGCGGGGCAAGTTACCGAATACGACCTGGTGTAATCTTTGTAGCGGCGGGTCACGGAGAACGCTTTGGTTCCACCGGGGAGCGCAAAACGCTCCCCCGGTTTAAGTGACGTAAACGCTCCGCCACCAGAGACGTTGATAACATTGTATTCGCGATCTTGTGAGTCGTTCTTTATCAAGATACGCCCCGGTGGTGGTGTGTCCTTCGAGCATCCGAGCATCAGACACACCATACCGAGGCAGAGCTTGCTACATCCGGGACGCGACCGCATGAACTTTTAGTTCTTGCTGAAGAAGCCCTTAATCACAATGCCGCGATCGGTGTCAGTTGGTGACAAGGAGTATTGTCCAGAAGCGTTGCAGGAGTAGCGGGGATCCCATCCTTGAAACTCGTCGTAGGCGTGGACAGTGTAGCCTGTATGAGCGATATCGAGATGGAAGTCCTCCGAGTCGAATACTGGAGCAGCTGGTTTCCGGCCGCGACGACCCCTGTTCTTCCAGCGCTTCAAGGCGCGTGAATACCGTTTAAGCTCTTTATCGCGTCGATCCCGGGCCGTAACGGAGACGTCCGACTCAAGAGCAGTCAGCAGGTCATTCATGAACGTTCCCGATTCAAGTGCGCATGCAGATACTGCGACCTCTCCGACGATAACTTTTGGTGGATACATCGCCGGATCGAGGAGCTTCTTTTGCACTCGGGTGTAGAGTTTGTAGTAGAAGGGCGCAAGGTTTCTTCGAAGTTGGCGAGTAATAGCCGCCGCGCTGGGCCGCTTCGTTGAGAAGGGTGCTGAGTAAACGCCACTGTGCTGATACTTATTAAAGAAGTACGAGTTATAGGAGTAGGCGAGGTTAGCGTCCGCTATCGGTGGAAGGGATGTGAGCTTGCTCGGATCGCCATAAAGAGATTTAAGGATAATCAATTTCGTTGGGGCGTACTGCCGAACAGCTGCTATAGTTTCGATCGATAGAGCGGTCCAGTTCTTGGCGTTTGGGTGAAGAAGGCTCTTTCGAGTAGCTGGCTCGTTTAAGATATCGAAAGCGGCAACTGTCTGATTCGAAGCGTAGCGGCTCGCTATGCTGCGCCATATCGCTACGTACTCATCTTGCAGTGATGGTTGAGAGAACATCTTTAAGTGCGACGGCGCCTCGTGTGTTTGAAGGCCTCCCGGAGGAGATGAGAGGCAGATTATCACCTTCAGGCCGCGCGCCTCGAGGAGTGGAAGCTTCGCATCAAGTTTGTCGAGAATGCTGTTAATGATCGTTACATACTCACTTCCAGTCGCCCCTTCGATCTCATAGTCGTTCGCGATCTGAACCCGCAAAATATTCGCCTTCCAGTTTGTGGCGATTTCGTCCAGTGATTCCTCTGAGATTGAATCAATCGGAATTTGAAACCCTCGCTGATTTGGAGCTGCGCTCGCGAGAGTTGGAAATACGAGGAGTGCGATAATAGCGAGGCAAAGCGCAGGTACGCACCGACGCGTAGCGCAACAAATATAGTGGCTCATAGTATGCCCTGTAACGAATAAAACCCTGTACGCAGTCGCCTGCTGTCCCACCCCAAGTATACCAAACGCCGGATCGAAACCGAAAGGTAATTAGCAATGAAAAGTGATGTCTATTTCGATGTGAGCGTGGCGTTGTGCGGTGATTTCATGGGACAATCATGGAAGTGGGCTCCGAAGTTTTCGTATGGTACCCCACAACAAACAAATGAATGCTCGACCAAAGCTGCGCTGGCCACTCGATATTCAGCTCATAAACCTCGATTCTACCGGGGCGGGCACGGCGCAGGCGCTGATTGTTCAGTGCCCGTTAGGGGTATCTCAAAAGCCACTGTTCTTAGTGCCGGCCGTGGGGCAAATCCTATCGAGCCTGGAGGGCGAGCTCTCTTGTGAGGAGCTTCTTGCGAGGTTTGCACCGCAGGGGCTCCGGCGAGAAACCCTTGATGAGCTTGTTCAACTCCTGGATGATCACCTGTTTCTGGCAAACGCCAGGTACTTTGCCGCTGAGCGGAATATGAAAGATGCGTATCGCACGCTCGCCGTTCGTCCGCCGGCGCTTGCGGGTTTGTCGTACCCTGAGCAAGCAGATCGTCTGGAGGGTCTTATCGATGGATTCCTAGTTCGCGACGCGAATGTCTCGTCTTCCGAGGAGCTACGCTGCCTCGTTGCTCCGCATATTGACTATCGACGAGG
>JBIIYC010000283.1:0-2603 GCA_044347025.1 Bdellovibrionota bacterium | reverse complement strand
CAACCTGATAGAAATCACCGTTAACCAGTTCGACAACCGAGAGCTGGTTGCCAAATATGGCTCCCGTATCAACCCCAATTTTATACGGTAGATCCAGGAACACCTCATTGAACGCCGTGTGACCAAAAACAACCGTTTTTCCGAGCTGATGCTGTCCCTGCACAAACTCCTGTCGAATCCAGAGCAGATCCTCAGTTTCTTGTTGTTCCAGTGACTTATCGGGTCGAACACCGGCATGGACGAAAAGGAACTCGGAAACCATTACCGCGAGCTCCAGATTCTTGAGGAAATCAAGGTGTGTCTTTGGGATACGCTCCACGATCTCCGAGAGATCTCCAAACGGTTCGATTCCGTAACTTGAAAAAAACGCCAATCCACCGTTGGCTAAATAGACGTCGCCGCCTCGACCACCTAACCCGAGGAAGTCCAGAAGCATATCTTCGTGATTACCCTTGAGGAAAACGGTGTGCGGCCACTTCTCTTTGAGCGAGAGACAGAGATCGATCACCCCCTTGGAGCTGCGACCTCTATCGATGTAATCGCCCATAAAAACCAAGAGATCTTCCGGCCCGAGATCCTTGTGCTTGGTAAGGTACTCAATCAGGGTCGTAATTTCGTCCACACATCCGTGGATATCACCGACTGCAAACAGGCGGCGCGGGCGCTTCTTAATCAGGCGCACTACCGGCTTGCCAGAATCAGACTTTCGAAATCCCCTAATCTTCATCACCTAACTTAAGCACTGCAAGGAATGCTTCCTGAGGGATTGAAACCTTTCCAACTTGCTTCATGCGCTTCTTTCCCTCTTTCTGCTTCTCAAGAAGCTTTCGTTTGCGAGTAATGTCGCCACCGTAACACTTCGCTGTTACGTTTTTTCGGAGCGCCTTTACGGTACTTCGAGCGATAATCTTCGCTCCAATAGCTGCCTGAATCGCGATCTCAAACATCTGCCTATCGATGATATCCTTGAGCTTCTCGGTGAGCTCTTTTCCTCGATGATATGCCTTGTCTCGATGCACGATGATACTCAGGGCATCGACCGGATCGCCATTCAACTTGATATCCAGCTTCACTAAATCCGACTCCTGGTATCCGATAATCTCGTAGTCAAAGGATGCATATCCTTTTGTCATAGACTTGAGCTTATCGTGGAAATCGAGGACGATCTCGTTAAGAGGCAATTCGTAGCTAACAACCGCGCGCTCCATCCCGTGGAACGCCAAATTCTTTTGGATGCCACGTCGCTCCTCACAGAGCTTCAAAACATTACCCACAAACTCACGTGGACAGTGAATTGTGGCCTCTACGATTGGCTCTTCGATCCGCTGAATTTCCTGGACCGGTGGCATCTTTGACGGATTATCAACCGACAACTCCACGCCATCCGTAGTAATAATTTTGTACACCACGGAAGGTGCTGTCGTGATGAGATTGAGCTGAAACTCTCGCTCCAAGCGCTCTTGCACGATCTCCATGTGCAGGAGCCCGAGATATCCACACCGATAGCCAAATCCTAACGCCGCCGAAGTCTCAGGCTCGAATGAAAAAGCACTATCGTTGAGGCTCAGCTTTTCGAGAGCACTTTTGAGATTTTCATAATCCTCCGCTTCGACCGGGAAGAGCCCACCGAATACCATCGGTCGAACCTCCTTAAATCCCGGAAGCGGCTCGGTCGCAGGCTTACGAACATGCGTAACAGTATCTCCAATCTTAACATCTCGAAGATTCTTAATTGCGGCGGAGAAGTAACCAACCTGTCCACTCGACAGCTCGGCTACCTCGCGGGCATGCGGGGTAAACACCCCTAACTTGTACACATCGTATTCCGCGTCATTCGAGAAGAACTTGATCTTGTCCCCCGCCTTCAGCACTCCATCGATGATACGAACCTGCGCAACAACACCAACGTATGGGTCGAACCAGGAGTCGTACACCAACGCTCGGAGTGGATTCGCTACGTCCCCGCGTTTGGGTGGCGGGACCCGCTTGACTATCTCTTCAAGCAACTCCTTTATACCGATACCAGTCTTCGCACTAATGAGAAGAGAACTGGAGGTATCGAGACCGATTACAGACTCGACTTCCGCTTTTACGCGCTCAGGGTCTGCATTTGGCAGATCAATCTTGTTGATGACCGGGATTATCTCAAGATCATTTTCAATAGCGAGGTATACGTTCGCCAGCGTTTGCGCCTCGACGCCCTGAGAGGCATCGACGACGAGCAGTGCGCCCTCGCACGCCGAAAGGCTTCGCGAAACCTCATAGTTAAAATCAACATGGCCTGGGGTGTCGATCAGATTGAGTTGGTACTCTTGTCCATCGGCTGCTTTGTAGGCGAGGCGAACCGTCTGGGCCTTAATCGTGATTCCTCGCTCTCGCTCGAGATCGAGCTTATCAAGGAACTGCGATTGCATCTCACGCGCCTGAAGCGCTCCTGTAGTCTCCAGGATACGATCAGCCAAGGTTGATTTACCGTGATCGATGTGGGCGATGATACTGAAATTTCGGATCTTGTCTCTGTTTGTCACAATACTACTCTATGGGCGTCGCCCGGCTACACACCTTCACCAGCTCTCAGACGCTCATCGAAGTTGGCGATCGTC
>JBIIYC010000282.1:0-2654 GCA_044347025.1 Bdellovibrionota bacterium | reverse complement strand
CCGTAAAACTTCGCTATCGCTCGCCGTGGCGCCACGACGAGGATAAGGAGTATACGGGACTCTTTCAGAGGCTTCATTTCTCGGACGGTATTCTGTACGCGATGTTTGAAGATTCGCGAGGGCGACAGATCGTCCTGAATGTGTCATTCATCAAGGATATACAGGAGATTGCGAGTCTGCCAGCCAATACCGATGGACAGATATTTCCGCCGCAGAAACCGCATTGGTTGGAAGGATTCGGCATTTGGTCAGGCGCAAAGCCGGATACGATTGAGATCGTTATTGCTCCACCCGCGTCTCGCTACTACGCGGCGCAGACATGGCATCCGGATCAAGAGGATAGTTGGGATGGAGAGCGCCTTGTGCGCAGATTTCCCGGTATCCCGTCCCCGGAGCTTAATCGGCGTATTTTGAGCCTTGGACGATTCGTCGTCTCCGTTAAACCCGAAGCGATGCTTGAGGAGCTATTGAATGATGTCGAACATCTTCGGGGGCTGTGCGGGAAGTAAGCTGCGGGAAGGCGGCTCTGAGGGTCGTTATGAGCCTACGAATGCGATGCGAGTAGGAAGACGCACTTGATTGCCAGCAGGGTATTAAGCAGTGTCCGATCGCGAGCATTGTGAGGGTTTTGACGGAACGATACGCGAGGCACGAAATGATTGTTCAGTATCCTGCTAGGGCTTAGGTCTCGGCAATTCGAAGACATCGCCAACCGTCCCGTAGGCAAGGCCTCCCAGTCGGGCTAAGGGCTGCAATTCCTCGACCAGCACCTTGCCGTCTCGGTAGGCAGTTTTGTGGATATGAAACGTAACTATCTCGCCGATGATGAGCGTTGAGGCGCCGGGGCCTGGTGAGCCAATATCAAGTGACCGGTAGAGCGTACATTCCATGTGTATTGGGGATTCCTTGATGCGAGGCGGAGAAACTTTCTGAGAGGGAATTGAAGTCAACCCGACCTTCTCTAATTCACTCACCCCGTAGGGGTATTCAGCGGAGCAGTGGTTCATCGGTTGGGCCATCCACTCACTTACGGTGTTTACGACAAATTCACCGGTTCGTTCGATGTTTGTAAGGGTGTCTTTTTTATCTCCGTTTGATTTATAGGTGATCGCAAACATGATCGTCGGGGGAGCGCTCGATACCGCGTTGAAATAACTAAAAGGGGCTGCGTTAACAGTTCCGTTTGCATTCAAAGAGGTAACGAAGGCGATAGGTCGCGGAAGTATCCCTCCAGCCATTAACTTGTATGTCGCAGCGATGTCCAAGGAGCTGGCTTCAAGCGACACCATCTCCGAAACCGGAGACGGTGTCGCTTGCCCTGGGCTCCATGATGCGTTCGGGGGAGGAACATGCCGCATGGGATGTGCTCCGTGGTCGCCTACTTCTTCTTGGCTGTGGAAGGTGCGCTATATCCGAAGTCAGCGAGCGCTTTCCCAAAGTTGAAGTAAGTGTATGGCTGCTCAGCCGCGCGGTGATCGGGATCCTTGGCGTTGTTAAACCAGAACTGCAGGTCTCGCGGGTCGTAGATCACGTTTTGGAAATTGGAGGGCATTGCAATCTCCGGAATTACATCCTTCATAATGATGTCGGGTGTAATCTCGCCGCGTTTTTCTGCCAGAACTTTAGCCATCCTGTCCTCGTAGTGTCCGCCGTAGAGCACTTCCTTGATAGCGGGAAAGGTTTTCTTGTCATCCTTTAGCTCTTCGCCAGGCTTGTGCACTTCGAAACGGAATCTATCGCGGATATACAGCTCAGATTGCCCGGTCTTGCCGTCACTCATGAGAAATACGAAGGAGTTCGTACCCTGTTTTGAGCTGATAATGCGACGCACATCAGCGAGGTTCTTGGCGTACGTCAGTACGTCACGTAATACAAACGGCATCGGCTCGCCGCGCATCGACTCCCCTTCAGGGTCTCCGTACCCCATCTCGCCAAGGGTTATTGATTGGGCGTTCATACCGGAGACAGCCCCCAGAAAGCCAATCCAACCGATATTCGCCGATGGGACCCCACCATTTTCGGGAACCGTGACCGTGATGAGGGGATACTCATGCAGCTTTGAGAGCTTGTGAAGTCCCCAGTCCAAGACTCGCACGGTGTACATCTTGTTGTCCGGCGTGGCGTTACCGGTAGCGCAGAAATTGCTGCACGATGTGCCGTATACACCCTCCATCATGTCCTTGATGACTTTCTTCAGTTTCCTTTTTCCTCCCCATTCCGTGATCTCTGGAAGGGCGTGAATAGCATGGATTACCCGTAGCGGCAGACGGGAGCCGTGAGCCAGTCCATGCATTTCATCGATGTACTCTTGTGGGATAAACGGACGTTGTCGCTCGTAGGCCTCATCGAGGAGCTCCTCATATCTGAACTTACGCAGCAACTTTTTATGGAGGGTCAGCAAGTTGTCGCGAACCTCCTCTCGCAGGAGTTTTCCGTGCTGATACCCGCGTTCGTAGGGTGTGCCCGATACGTACAACACTCGCACTTTCCCGTCTTCCGTCCAGCCAACCTTGGCTTTGGAGAGGATGGCTTGCTCCTGTTCGACCGACTCTATGACATCACTTCGAATGAGGTAGTGATCCGGATCGATTCGTAGGTACGAACAAGCCGAGAGGAGCGATGTTGTGAGTAATACAAGAGCACGGGGGAGGAAT
>JBIIYC010000281.1:0-2658 GCA_044347025.1 Bdellovibrionota bacterium | reverse complement strand
TGCTGCGAGATAAGAACATGGAAACCTTCAACAACATTTCCGAAGTAACGTCAGAAACGGATTGGCGAGAGGCCGCTGAGGTACTTCGAGCACTTCGACCAGCGCTCGATGTTGAGCAGTTCGTGGCGCATCGGGAGACCCTGATCGGAGAGGGATATCAACTGCTCTCCAAACGGGAGAATGGCCGCATAGTTTCCATCGCCAGCTACACCCTCTCGCCGCATGCTCTTATGCGCAGAGAGATGCTTATCCATGACATGGCCACCAAGCCTGATGCCCAAGGAGAGGGCCACGCGAGCGCGATACTCTCGGAATTAAGGAAGATTGCGCGGCAGAAGGAGTGTGGGCGCTTATTTGTTCACACTCGGAATGCGGCCAACTTTTACGAACGAAATGGTTTCACAGCATACTCAACTGGAATGATATTGGTCCCCTAAAAGAAGTCGAGAACGGCGGTCGAATTGAGCGTTTTTACGGCTATCAGGCTCGCTATATTCGTGGCACCTTTCATCTAACAACCAAACAAGCCCATAAGGAACGGAGCCCTATGCCTACCCGATTGATGTCATCACTGATACTCATTCTTTTTTTACTCGGCCTCTGCGGAGAGCCGCATGCGTGCCGCGCCCAATTCGGTGAAGAGCTCTCGGAGATCAGCGACGATATTCAAGACGCCGCCACTGATGGGAAGGACGCCGTTGAAAAAGCTGGGCGACATATAGGGAACGATGTCGCCCCTGTTACCGACAAGGTCGGTGATGCCCTCCAGCCGATAGACAACGCCGTCGCCCCAGTGACCGATCCGGTTGGTGAGTCAGCTGACCGAATCTATCACGACGCTTCAGGCCTGGTTGGAGAGGGACATGCCCCACGAGGCGGTGAAGCCGCACTGAAGAAGGGAATCAACTGCGCGACCGCGCGTCAGGATATCGAAACACTCAAGAACGAAAAAGCCGGTGTCGGTCAACGGATCATGGCGGGGGTGTCCTCCGTTTTTCCGGTATCAGCTGTAGCTGGCCTGCTTAAAGGCAACTACTCGGAAAATGTCCAGGTAAGCGCTGGACAGTACAATGCCGATATCGACCGGAAGATATCTGAGATCAGAGCGGTGTGCGGGATTTCGTAGCCGTTCATACGACTGCGATTCCAAGTGGGCGCACACACCACTGACCGCTCTGCCACGCGGCAACGCGGTAGGCCCAGACAGCGCGGGATAAGAGAAAGGATAAATTGACTAAGCGACCTAGTCGCCTGCTCGATCGAGGCGCAAACGGAGCCATGCGACATGGTCAAAATCCGGCCCATCTCCGGCGTCATCGCATACTAAGCGCAGCTTTTTTGTCCCAACAAGCGACACCGAAAAATCGAGAGGCGAATCGCTCACTCGAAGAACAGGCGAACTAAAGACTATCGACCCATCGGTCTCAACTTGGCATCGAACCGAGGACTTGCTGCTTCCCGAATCGGCGATAGCGACCGCTCCGTGTAAACGGCTGTACCCGGCAGGTAGATCGAATACGACCTCAGATGGATACGTATGAAATGGATGCGCGATGAATCCATCAGGAGCGGGCTGATGGCGGACCTTCAGGGGATTATTGGTGAGATCTAGACCTTGACGGGATTTTTTAAAAACCATGCTGGAGCTTGATGCGAGATCTTGGATGCGCAGGACGTGAGAATCTTCGGTTGACACATACGGATAGAGGTCGAGCAAAGACGGCGGCGCGGAAGGGTTCATCTTGTTATCCAAAGCGATAGTCTCATCTCGAATGCCGCATGCCGCTATGCAAGGCTGATCGGGAATTGATTCGCTCGCTCGACGATTATCCGCAGCACGCCGACGCCAGTCCCGTATCTGACGCTCTCCGAAAATTCGTTGAGCACGCCTTGCGTCGATTGCCTCGGCAGCGTCAAGATTCCGTACAAGCAATTGGAGCCTCTCTCCCGGATCGAAAGCAACGTCCGCAACACGTGAGAGCCACTCTACCCGCGAGATGAAAACATCAAATAGATAGCTCCTTGAAAATCCGAAAGATGTGACAATATCGTTTTCAGATAAAGGTTGAACGTCGGTCTGTGGCACCCCTACTATCTCAGGGATCGAAACCCGGCGCACCACCTCCTGCGCGATGGCGTTGTATCCTTTCAGGCTGGTGTGATGGATATCGTGAAACAAGGATTCGTCCAGCAGCCCCGACGTTAAGCCCCCCTCAAGCACCCTTGCCCCATCTATGAATATGATGCCATGAGCACGAGCGACCTCAGCCATAATATCCCGTTGTGCGCTCAGCGCCCGCCACGGAAAGGCGTCCTGATCCTTAGCCATCTTAAAAGCGGCGCGAGCCCCATCCGTATCTCCAATTTGGCGAAGAGCCTTGCCCCGAAAATAGTTGAGGAGAGCGAACGATGGGTCAATCGCGTACCCCTTGTCCATGCACGCGCGCAATGAGTTCCACCTCTGCAACTCGTTGTAACGTCGCCCACATCTCATGATGGCTTCGAACCGCTCCTTGTCGGATACGACTCCGTGATAGACTGAGCGATTGGGATCAAATGAGGCCTCGTTAGATGCCGGGAATATGAAAACAGAGGGGACTTTGGCCCTCTCAACCAGTCGCGCGATGGCCTCAAGCTCTAAACGGAATCGACGTAATG
>JBIIYC010000105.1:0-9211 GCA_044347025.1 Bdellovibrionota bacterium | reverse complement strand
TAGTCGGGACTTGATGGAGGATGTGCATACGCACTCTCGGCGCCGAGGATGAGAGTCGAGGCAGCGATACAGAGGTGGCGCAGGACGGCTCGAATCATATACGTAGTATCGAGTGGTTTTTGCAGAACAACAAGGGGCACGACTCCTCTCTTGATACGATGCGGCTTCGAGAGGGAAGGGTGTAAGCCCGGCACAATCTGCGTAGGGTGATGAGGTGTTGAAGCCAGTGTTGATGGATCGAGGGGGTATTTGGTCATTGCACGCAACGCGTAAACAGCTGAGAACGCTGGTGTCGATTCGCCAAGGGGCCCGCACGCTGAAGCCCCATGCCGCGACCTCCGCGTCTTCCGCGTTCATTAACCAGAATGCTACGCGACAGTCGCTCCTCGTTGAGGACCAGCCTTCTTTTTTAATATCCGAGTATTCTAGTTAGGTATCGCGGAGGCGCGGAAAGCGCGGAAAGCGCGGAGAGCGCAGATGTAGCTTCGCCAGTGTGCGCGCACTAGGAAAAAGCCGTAGACGAGACTCGGCTCGATCGAACGCGCTCCAAGGTCTCAGTCGAGGAGGGGAACGTGGTTGTTCACTGAGCGAAGCACGGTTACCATGCAGAGGGGGCCACACGCGTGGACAGGGCGTATGTTCGTCGTCCACTCGCTGGTTGACTGCAGGTGCAGGAATACCGGCGTGAATATGTTGCCTTAACTGAGAGAGTGGCTTGGTGGTTTGAAAGGGTTTTGTATGGTGCGTTGGATAGTATTGTTTGTGTTGGGAATACTCCTTCTTCCCACCCGTGTTTCGGCCGATGGCCTTCAGTCGTACCTTTCATCTCTAGGACCAGCTACGGACATTTCCGTCGTTGCTCGTACCGCTGCGGGTCCATCGGAGATCGCATTTCAGAGTCAGGTCTGGCGCTCGATTCCATGGAAACACCGACTCCTTATCAAATCTCCCCCTGTGCTTTCTCGCTCCGATTATGTTGTTCTCAATCTGACCGGTGGAGATGGCGGGGCAGATCGTGAAGCAGCCGCGCAACGATTGGCAGATGCGTTGGGGATTCGTGTCGCGATTCTAACCCGTGTTCCAAATCAGCCCCTCTTCGATGGCCGTTCGGAGGATGTCCTGTTGTCATTTACCCTTGATCAGTACCGCCGCTCCGGAGACCCGTCGTGGCCGCTTCTTTTTCCGATGGTGTCGAGTGTTGTAAAGGGGATCGATGTGCTTGGGCACACTCTTGATCAAAGAGATCTCAAGGTGGTGCTCATAGGGGCATCGAAGCGTGGCTGGACAACGTATCTCACGGCTGCCGTTGATAGACGAATCGCAGCGATGGTTCCGACCGTATTCGAAATGGTCTCGATGCAGAAGCAGATCGCGTTGGCGCGTGCCCGGTACGGACGGGACTCCGAGAAGATCCGCCCGTATACCGCATTAGGACTCACCGACAGTTTGCTTGAGCCCCGTGTAGCGCAGATGATCTCGTGGATAGATCCGGTGCACTATGCGCAGCGCTTTACGATGCCGAAGTTGGTTCTTCTCGGAGCCAACGATCCGTATTGGGTTGTTGATTCAGTTCGGGAGTACTGGAGCCAGCTACCGGGGCCAAAGTTGTTGCGAATACTGCCCAATGTGGGCCATGGGGTGCTCTCTGAACCTGCCGCACAGGATGCGATCGTCTCGTTCGTGAGAGCGGTGATTGGAGGGAAGAAACTTCCCTCCGCATCGTGGAGATTCTCCTCTGTTGCCAACGGAGTTGCCATCGTTTCAGGAGAAGGCAACGAAACACTAACAGGATGCGAGATCTGGCGCGCAACATCTGAAACACGCGACTTTCGCAGCGCTACGTTCGGTTCAAGTGCGTGCGATGTTGTAGATGGAGGAAGAGGTTTTAGGGCGACGATACCAGTGGAGTATGGGGTGAATACAGCTGTGTTCGCCCAGCTAACAACGAAAGAGGCCGATGGGAGCTCGCCGATCTCGCTGTCCACTGAGTCTCAGGTGTACCTGGCAAACTCGCGTGGGCGATAAGCTCTCCATCGGCCTCAATCAAAGACCTGGCTCGATTACTTCGAGCTCCAGCCTGTGATCTCGTAGCCCTTCTTCTGGAGGCAGTGCTCCACAAAGCGCTCGTACGACGGGGAGCGTTCGTTCATGTTGCTCGCTGCGTGCAGAACGCCAAGCATACCACCCACGGCAGCGCCAGCACCTGTTCCGCGACCAGCGTTACCGGTGATTGCACCAGCAACCGCGCCGGTTCCCGCACCAACGGCACCACCGATCAGACCTTCCTTCGCCATCTCTCCGTACTTGTTCGGTTGCTTGATGTATTCATCTGCGAGCGCCATGCAGCTATTAACATCGGCCTGCACCTGGCCGTGAGGAGTCTTAGCAAGCTTCTCATTCGGAAAGAGATCGGGACTCTTTGGGGTTGTTAATGAGCAGCCGGTCGCTGCAAGAAGTGCGATTGCGATACGATAGTTTCTCATAGGTCCTCATTGGATGCCGGCGCATCCATCTGCACCGGGGTCAACGTTCGCAAATGAGAGTAGAGCCGGGGTCCGGGGGGCGTCAAGGATGTATTGGATTGGGGGGCTTTCGCCCCCCAATTTCTCACGCAACCTTGATCGCAATTGGGGCTCCAGGTCGTGGCTTCTTGTAGGTGTGCCACGCCGAACCGCCGCGTTGAAAGATCTCCCAATACTTCCGCGAGTGCCCGCTTGAACCGGGCGCGAGAGCGATATCACCCTCCTGCACGTTGAAGCTGCCGGCCGCTACCGTCACCGCCATCTCAACGCCGTTAATCTCAGCGATTACACGTTGACCTGGCTTGAGGTCTTTGATGCTCGCATCGCCGTCGCGGATCGTTGTCTTGAGGTTTCCAAACGAGTCTATGTAGCCGATCGCAGTTGATGGTGCTGTCGGAATAACCTCGCGCGGATCGAGCTTCTCAATGAGGAAGCTCTGGTCACCACGAGCCGCCTGTCCGACGAGCTTCGGAAAATTGTCGCGTGAACGGAACTGTGAACCGCCGACATCGACCTTGACCTTCCATAACTCTTCAAGCTCATCTCGAACGAACGAGAGGGAGTAGCCCGAGTTGACCGCCATTACGCGTACACCACTCTTCAAGACGCCGTACAGGAATCCCTCTCCCTCGTTGTTGTTACGGGCCTCGCGCCGGTCCTTGCGGGGGGCGCAGTTGGCGTAGATGAGGGTATCTTGAGGGCGGAGCTGCTCAGATTGGTTTCCGAGCTGAGCGACCACGAAGCCGGTCGAAATGGTGTCGAAGCTGTGGACCGAGGTTAGGTGCCAGTGATAATCCCCCGGGATCTGGGCTGCCATGGCTGAGATAACTTCGGCGCAGGCGAGGTCGCCCGGTGCATAATCCATAACCAAATGAATGAGCTTTTGCATCTAATACCTCTTACATCAGTAAGTTCAATGAGTTGGCGGTGTTGTGTTCCGATGGGCCGTTCGCTAAGGCGAGTTGGTCGACCGACGCACCGTAGGAGGGTACCAAAAGCCGGATCGCTAGTCGCGCCGATCCCCACTTTTTTTGAGGGGGGCTACGCTTGGCTCTGACCGTCAAAAGGTGCTATAACCCCCGCAACTTATCGCACCCGCACCGGTCTTAGTGCTCGATTGCAAGGGGCTCTGAAAGGAGTTCGTTCGGTCGAATCTATCGGGCGGGGAGGTCAAACTAAGACAAAGGAAAGGAAACTATGTCGACTGCAAAAGACGTTTCAACGTCACCAGCTACTCCAGCGCTTGAGCCTGGAACTCCCGTAACAATCAAAAACTTGATGGACGCAGGTGCTCACTACGGGCATCAGACGCAGCGTTGGAATCCGAAGATGTTGCCAAACATCTACGGCGCTCGAAACGGCGTGCACATCATCAACCTCGACATCACGATGAAGAAGTGGGAGATCGCCCGCAAGTATATCGTTGACCGCGTGTCGCTGGGTGGAAACGTTCTCTTCGTGGGAACGAAGCAGCAGGCAAAGGATATTATTCGTGAAGAGGCGACTCGTTGTGGTGCGTTCTTCGTAGCATCTCGTTGGTTGGGTGGTTGCTTGAGCAACTTCCAGACGATGAAGAACTCGATCGAGCGCATGCGTAGGCTTGAGAACCTCCTGCACGACGCTGCACAAGAGAACACCAAGATTAAGCTCAACAAGAAGGAGCGTCTCGATATCAGCCGACAGGTTGAGAAGCTTGAGGCGAACCTTGGCGGTATCCGCAACATGAAGAAGACTCCAGATGTGATCTTCCTTGTGGACGTTGTGAAGGAGTCGATCGCAATCGCTGAGGCTAACCGCCTCCACATCCCGGTTGTGGCGCTCGTTGATACAAACGCAGACCCAGCTGCTGTTGCGTTCCCGATCCCGTCAAACGACGATGCTGCTCGAACAATTCGCTTGTTCAGCTCAGCAGTCGCTGACGCAGTGCTTGAGGGACGCGCGATCTATCAGGCGCGCGTTCCGTCCGCTGGTGGACAGAACGGTGCGGATCGCCATGAGCAGAAGAGCGGCGCTCACGCTGCTGGCGCAGCAGAGAGCGGCGCGGCTGTAGCGTAAGCTCGCCCCACAGTGCGGGAGCTCTCTTTCTGATGGGAAGGGGCTCCCGCTCTGTGCATTATCAGATACCAAAGTAAGGAGAATACCTATGTCACAAATTACGAGCGAAATGATTAAGAAGCTCCGCGATATGACTGGCGCGGGAATGATGGATTGCAAGGCTGCACTCAGCGAGGCTGGTGGTGTCGTTGAAAGCGCGATCGAGATCCTCCGCAAGAAAGGACTCAAGGATATCGCTAAGCGTGCAGGCAAGACGGCTGCAGAGGGAACTGTTGGCGTGTACACGCACCCAGGTGACCAAGTGGTTGCTCTTGTTGAGCTAAACTGCGAGACAGACTTCGTTGCTCGTGGAGAGGAGTTCCGTGGACTCGCACGAGACCTCGCTATGCACGTTGCAGCAATGAAGCCACAGTACCTCTCAGTTGAGGATGTTCCAGAGCACGTTATCGAGAAGGAAAAAGAGATCCTCTTCGAGCAGCTTACCGATGAGCAGAAGAAGAAGTCTGACAAGATCCTCCCTGGTAAGATCGAGAAGTTCTTGGAGACTACTGTTCTCCTCCGACAGATCTTCATCAAGGACGAGACTGAGTCGAAGACCATCAAGGAGATGGTGGAGAATCTCGGCATGAAGTGCGGAGAGAAAGTTTCGATCCGTCGATTTGTTCGCATGGAAGTAGGCGAGGGAATCGAGAAGGCTCAAGGCAATCTCGCAGAAGATGTAGCTGCGATGGTTGGTGAGAAGTAAGGAACGCTCCTTGGGGTGTACGGTAATCGCCGTGCACCCCGCATAGCGTACTCTCCAGCCGTTACGCACGTGATCGTTGGGCCGGAGAGTGAAGGCGGCCATAATTACGACAGGGTGGTTGGATGAGCGAGGTAGGTCAGAAAGAGGTTGTGTACAAGAGAATTCTTCTCAAGCTCAGCGGTGAGATCCTCGCCGGTGATAAATCCGGCGGAATTGACGCCGATGTTCTAAACGCTCTCGTTCGACAGATTCGTGAAGTAAGTGACCTCGGGGTCGAGGTCGGCATCGTCATCGGTGGCGGCAATATCTTCCGCGGTGTACAGGCAGGATCGCAGGGACTTGACCGCGTGACGGGCGATTACATGGGGATGCTTGCCACAGCGATTAACGCGCTCGCGTTGCAGGATCGCTTGGAGGCAGAAGGGGTATACACCCGAGTGCTCTCCGCCATTGAAATGAAAGAGATATCGGAGCCGTATATCAAGCGGCGGGCAACGCGACACCTTGAGAAGGGACGTGTCGTCATATTCGCCTGTGGTACTGGAAATCCATTTTTCACAACGGACACGGCGGCGAGCCTGCGAGCCATGGAGGTCGGTGCCGAGGTGCTTCTCAAGGGCACTAAGGTTGATGCGGTGTACGATAGCGATCCGAAGAAGAATAAGGACGCCAAGCCATATCGAAATATCTCGTTTATGGACGTTTTGCAGAAGGGATTGCGGGTGATGGATACCGCTGCTATCTCTCTCTGCATGGACAACAACCTCCCCATTATCGTTTTTAACGTGGGAGTAGAGGGGAACCTTCGTCGTATCGTATGCGGCGAGGATATCGGTACATTGGTTAAGGGATAAAGCAGTCGAAAACAAGAAGAGGAAAACGGTATGAGTGCTCAATTTGACAACTACAAGTCGCAGTGCGCTAAGGCGCTTGACCACTACAAGAAGGAGCTCTCCCGGCTTCGTTCCGGTCGAGCTACTCCCTCCCTGCTCGAAGGGCTGCAGGTGGAGTACTATGGCTCGATGGTTCCGATGCAGCAGTTGGGAATGGTATCGGCGCCGGAGCCTCGCATGCTGACGATTCAGGTGTACGATGGTGGCGCAGTCGAGAGCATCGAGAAGGCGATCCGTCAATCAGACCTTGGCTTGAATCCATCCCGTGACGGTTCACTCATCCGCGTCATGATCCCGGCGCTCAACGAGGAGCGACGAAAGGATCTCATTAAGAAGGTCAATAAGATGGCCGAAGAGACCCGCGTAGCGCTCCGCAACCTCCGCCGCGAAGAGGTTGAGGGTGTAAAGAAGCAGGTAAAGAATAAAGAGATGTCCGAGGACGATTCTCGTAAGGCCCAAGAAGAGATCCAGAAGATCGTTGATAAGTTCATCGCTGATGTCGATGGCGCAGCGGCAGCAAAGGAAAAGGAACTCATGGAGGTGTAACCTCCAACGGGGTAGGAGCTCATGTCGATCGCTGGTGTAAAGGATCAGGTTCAGCGCTCAGCGCAGTCTGAGTTTAAGGTGCTGCCTCGCCACGTGGCTATCATCATGGATGGCAATGGACGGTGGGCGAAGAAGCGCTTTCTTCCGCGTATCGAGGGGCACCGTAACGGTGCAAAAACCGTGCGGATGGTCGTCGAGGAGTGTCGAAGGCTAGGCGTTCGATACCTTACCCTATTTGCGTTTTCGACCGAGAATTGGCGTCGTCCAGAGGAAGAGGTTGGTGGCTTGATGACCCTCTTTGTTCAGCACCTTGAGGCTGAACTCGATCTCCTTCTCAGAAATGGGATCCGATTGCGCGCGATGGGTAACATGGCGCGCTTGCCCGCGCCGGTGCGAGAGCTTCTAAAGCGTAATGAAGAGCGCACCAAGGATCTCGATGGGATGGATCTCATCCTTGCAGTTTCGTACGGTGGACGGGATGAGCTAGTCCAGGCGGTTCGCAAGATTGGAAATGATATACAGGCAGGGCGTATCGATCCGGATGCTATCTCCGAGGAGAGTATCTCGCAAAGTTTGTATCTTCCTGATGTACCAGATCCAGATCTCTTGATTCGAACGAGTGACGAGACCCGGATCTCCAATTTCTTGCTGTGGCAGTTGGCATACTCTGAAATAGTTGTCTCTCCGCAGTTGTGGCCTGAATTTTCTCGTGACGAGTTTCATAGGTGTCTCCATGTCTTTGCAGGACGCAACAGAAGGTTCGGACTCACTCAAGAGCAAGCGAGTGGCTCGTAACTACATACCGAGTGTATTTCGTTTTGAGCACACCGGCTCACTCAAGGACCGCCTCCTAACGGCGCTGATTGTGTTGGTTGTTGCCCTGAGCCTCTCGCTTTTGGCGATCTATCTTCCGTATGGGCGATTGATCTGCGTGGCGTGGACGGCGAGCATTGCAGCGGTCAGCACGTTTGAAGTTGTGCGCCTCTTTGCGCGTCACCATGATACCTTGCACTACCGGCCTATGGCGGGCGTGGTCGCGTATATAATCCTTATTATCCCAGCGCTTGCAGCCACGATTTCGTCTGTCGGTAGTGTATTTGGCCACCCGATTGAGTGGCATCTCTTGTACGGAGCTATCATCGTCTCGGGGCAGGCGATGATGATTGCGCAGGTACTCGAGGGACGCCGGCGATTAGAGGATGCTGCGCGGTATGGGGAGCGGTATGGTGCTTCGTTCTGTATCCTCGCAGTGTGTGCGCCGCAATTAATTGTCGTGAGTTCGTCACCGTGCGGGGTACAGCTCTTGTGGTGGATCGCCGGGGTCTCAGCACTGAATGATGCCGCGGCGTATTTTGTCGGTCGTGCGATGGGCAAACACAAGATGGCTCCTGGACTCTCTCCGAATAAGAGTGTGGAGGGAAGCATTGCGGGTTTAGTGGTTGGAACCTTGGCAGGTATCGGTTTGTGGTGGGTGCTTCTTGGAGAGAGTGTTGGCGTCTGGACACTTATGTCCCTGTCACTCCTTGCGACGATCGCAGCGCAGACAGGGGATCTTGCGAAGTCGTACCTGAAACGGTTACGCGGGGTGAAAGACCTCGGCGCGTTCTTCCCTGGCCACGGCGGGGTGCTTGATCGATTCGATGCCATGATCGCTGTAGCGCCTGTTCTTGTGGTCGTGTTGTCTCTCCTAGGGCTTCTGTGAGTGGTATGAAGCGAATTGCACTTCTTGGTTCGACCGGTTCAATCGGTGTCTCAACCCTTGAGGTGATTCGGGGGAATCAGGATCGGTTTGAGATCGAGATACTCTTTGCCGGTTCGCAGGCGGAGGCCTTAGCCGCTCAGGTGCGTGACTTTCGACCGCGGATCGCTGGGCTTGCGAACCCAGAGGCGTTTTCGCTGCTGTGTTCCACGCTCGGCGTCTCGACGGTGAATCCGGTGTGGGAGGGAACGCAGCTTATCTGTGGCTCAGATGCCCTGTGTGCTGCCGTTGGTGGTTCCGCAGCCGACCTCGTCGTTGCCGCGGTGGTTGGCATGGCCGGGTTACCGGGGGTGCTGGCTGCCCTTGAGAGTGGCAAAGACGTTGCCCTCGCCAACAAGGAGAGTTTGGTGGTTGCTGGGGCCCTCGTGCTCGAGGCTGCAAAGCGCTCAGGAGCCAAGCTCATCCCAGTGGATAGTGAACACTCAGCGATATTTCAGGTGCTCCAGGGCATCAAGCCCGACGACCTTACCTCAGTAATCCTGACCGCTTCCGGTGGGCCGTTTCTGCATACCCCGCGGGCAGAGTTCGCCGGTATTACACCGGAGCGAGCCTTGAAGCATCCTAAGTGGAATATGGGGGCCAAGATCTCGATCGATTCAGCAACCCTGATGAATAAGGCGTTGGAGGTGATTGAGGCTCGGTGGCTCTTTGATGTCACGGCTGATGCTATCGAGGTGATTGTTCACCCCCA
>JBIIYC010000009.1:0-29819 GCA_044347025.1 Bdellovibrionota bacterium | reverse complement strand
GTTGGATTCGGTGTCCGCGGAGAGCCCCGTGCTATGGCTGACGCTGAGCAGTCCGGCGTTCAGGTGCGCTTTTATCGCGTAATTTATGAGCTCCTCGATGATGTTAAGAACGCGATGGTCGGCCTCTTGGCTCCGATCCGCGAGGAGTCTAGCCTTGGTCGAGTCGAGGTTCGTGAGACCTTTACGATACCGAAGATCGGCACTATCGCTGGATGTTACGTTACGGGCGGCACCATTCGAAGAAATGCATACGCTCGATTGCTCCGTGATAACCGAGTTATCCACGAGGGTAAGATGTCGAGCCTTCGACGCTTCAAGGATGACGTTCGTGAAGTTCAAGCGGGATTCGAATGTGGTATCGGCCTTGAGAACTTCAACGACGTGAAGATCGGTGATGTGATTGAGGTGTACGAGATTAAGGAAGTTGCTGCCACTCTTGAGTAGTAGTGACGTACGATTGTGCGTAGTGAGTGTATATGGCCGGAAGTCGGAGAGTCTATCAGATTGGTGAGCGAATTAAGGAGCTGGTTGCCCAGTACCTTGTTCATACTGCGGATCCCCGGTTTGGCCTTGTTACGATTACATCAGTAATGGTGTCACCTGACCTCCGCATAGCGAAGGTGTATTGGGTGGTATCGTTCGTCTCGGATGTGGATCGAGAGGAGCGGGTCGCAGAGGTCGCTGAGGCTTTCGAGTCTGCGCAGGGATACTTCCGAAAGATGATATCCAAGCAGTTGGGAATTCGATTTGTCCCCGACCTGCGATTCTACTACGACGATACACTCGACACTGTTGAGCAAGTGGAGCGTTTGATGGCCAAGATAAAGCCATCGGAGAATCCGGAATCATGATTCGAGACCTCGCTGCGATACTTGACTCGATACGCGAGAGCTCTCGCATTGTCGTGGTGTCTCACACAAATCCTGATGCTGATGCGTACGGCTCCTCGTGTGGACTCGCGGCAGCTCTTGCTGCGCTCGGAAAACATGTCGTCGTGCACAACGAGACAGGCTTTATTCCGCGCTATGGTGTGGTTCCAGGGGCTGCGACAGTTGTGCAAGGTGGTTGGGAATCGCTCACAAGCGGGGATCTCCTAATCGTGTGTGATTGCGGCGCACTGGAGCGAGTCGGAGACTCTCTCGTAGGAGCGGCCCAAGCTGCCCCACAAATGATCAACATCGACCACCATACCTCCAATTCGAGTTTTGGACATTTGAACTATGTGATTGAGGGCGCAAGCTCAACGTCTGAGCTGGTCTTTGATCTTCTTAAAGCGCTTGAGGGGGCAGTTGGTCGCAGTGACCTGATAACCTCCGATAGTGCCGCGTGTTTAATGGCCGGTATTATCGGAGACACGGGTTCATTTCGCTATGCGAGCACGAAGCCATCAACGTTTCTGGCGGCATATGAATTAATGAATAGGGGGGCTCGCCCCGATCTTCTCACGCAAGAGTTGTTCGGTAATCACTCACTTGCAGCCGTCAAGCTACAAGCGGATGCGATGGGTGCCATTCAGGTTCACAACGGAGGGCAGTTTGCTGAGGTCGTGGTGACCCAAGCGATGCTCAAAAAGCACGGAGCGGAGCTTCTTGATGCGGAGTCCCTCGCGGAGCGTACCCGTGACATTGAGGGTGTGAAGGTATCGGCTCTGTACAAGGAGGATGTTGACCTGTGGCGTGTTAGTTTGCGCTCCCGCCAAGGAGCGGTTGATGTGTCTCGTATCGCCCAGTCTTTTGGTGGTGGTGGGCATAAGCCAGCTGCGGCGTTCCGGTGGCGTAAGGATTTCGCATCCCTTCAGCAGGAGCTGCGAGACGCGATTTCAAAAGTTCTCTGAATCGATACGATGAAAAGCGGCATACTGTTGATCGACAAGCCTGCCGGGATTACCTCTGCGGGGGTGGTGGCACGCGTTAAACGAATTCTAAAAGCAGATAGAGTCGGGCATGCCGGAACGTTAGATCCGGACGCTACCGGCCTTCTGATCATCCTGATTAACGGGGCTACCAGGGTGGCCTCGTACGCGGCGGACGGGTACAAGGTGTACTCTGGTGAGATGGCGTTAGGGGTTCGTACGTCGACGGATGATCTCGCTGGCGAGATCCTTGAAGAAACGGATCGTGTTCCACAGTGGTCGGATATCGACGCTGCCATCACGCGTTTCGAGGGGGCTCTTCAACAGGTCCCACCGCAGGTGAGCGCCATCAAGGTAAACGGAAAACGCGCGCACAAGATGCATCGTCAGGGAGAGAGTTTCGAGCTTGCGGCGCGAGCCGTCGATATCCGGCGCTTCGAGCGACGACCTAGCCAGACAAGCCACAGATTCGAATACATCGTAGAGTGCACTCCAGGGACCTATATTCGCTCGCTAGCGCGAGATATTGGGGCTACGTTGGGGTGTGGAGGGGCGGTGGCATCGATCCGGAGGGAGCGTTCTGGCCACTTCTCGGTTGCCGATGCCGTCTCCTTAGAGGATGTCGGGTGGGCGCACGTTCAGGACTGGTCGGCGCTGATCCCCGAGGTGCCACGAGTGGTGCTCAAAGATTCAATTACAGCGTCCTTATTGAATGGGCAGCCCAGTGGATTGGCGCGCGCCTGGGAACATTGGTGCAGCTCCGGTCTCGCGAGCGACAGCGCGCTCGTTGTATATCGCGCTGAGAGCGATGTGCAGTCGCTTGGAATTCTCCGCATTGTTGATGGGGATCGTTTTGTGTTTGAGACCAATATTCATCCCAAAACTTCCTGACATTTGGACGTTTTCGGGGTAGATTCTCGGCGACTATTCTCAAAGGAACTATCATGGCGTGCATTGTGATCGTCGGCGCTCAATGGGGAGATGAGGGCAAGGGAAAATTTGTCGATGTCTTCACCGAAAAAGCGGATTGGGTAGTTCGTTATCAGGGTGGAAATAATGCCGGCCACACCATAGTCGTCGACGGCGCTAAGACGGCGCTCAGTCTCTTGCCGAGTGGAATCCTCCGTGAAGGTGTGCGGTGCCTCCTCGGTGCGGGCGTGGTGCTAAATCCCTCGGTACTGATCTCGGAGATGGAGCGAGTTCGCGCCGCTGGAGCGGATGTTTCTCCGGGGCGAATCGTAATCGATCGAGATGCGCACCTTGTACTCGATTATCACATTGCGATTGATAAGGCGCGTGAGCGCTCCCGCGGTTCGGACCGAATCGGTACAACCGGTCGTGGTATAGGCCCTGCCTACGAAGACCGGAGTCAGCGATCGGGGATTCGGTGCGCCGATCTTCTGTACCCCGAGCGAATGAAAGAGCGAGTCCGTGCGCACGTAGACGAGAAGAACAAGATGCTCGAGCTCGTTCTTGGTAGCGATACGCAGGTGGATTTCGAAGCGGTGTGGCAGAAACTTGAAGAGGAAGCGGGAATTCTAGCCCCGTACATCGGTAACGGGAGTAAGCTGATTCACGATTCAATAAAGCGCGGCGAGCGGGTCATATTCGAAGGAGCGCAGGGTGTGCTCCTTGATCAGATCCACGGCACATACCCTTTTGTAACATCGTCTTCGACGATCGCTGGTGGAGCTCCAGTAGGCGGAGGGATAGGCCCCCGCATGATCGATTCCGTTATCGGTATCGCCAAGGCGTACACGACCCGGGTAGGCGAGGGGCCATTTCCGACGGAGCTTAAGGATTCAACGGGGGAGGAGCTCCGGCAACGGGGCCATGAGTTCGGAACTATTACGGGGCGTCCGCGGCGGTGTGGATGGCTCGATGCCGTGGCGTTGCGTCGCGCAATCCGGATTAGTGGAATCGACTCCCTTATTCTGACAAAGGCGGATGTCTTGACGGGATTGCGTACCATTAGGGTATGCACGGGCTACCGCAAAGATGGTGTAGCAATCGACGACCTTCCGGCCCTGGTGCATGAGTTTGAAGGGTTAGAGCCAGTGTATACTGAGCTTCCTGGATGGGATTGTGACCTCAGTGAGATTCGGCGCTGGGAGGACCTTCCAGAAGCCCTTCACAGCTTCGTTCGCGAGGTCGCTCGTTTGGTTGAGTGTCCGGTTAGTTTCGTCAGTGTAGGCCCAGGCCGTGAGGCGACCATCCCCGTTGATGTAAGCCCTGTCCTGAGGGGGTTCATAGGTAGCGCCGCGGGGCGATAAAGGCTCGTGCCTTTATTCCAGAGGCGTGGTATCTGAGCATGGCATAGTTAGTCTGATTCGATGTAGGAAAAGAGGTATGAAGAGGGTTCTCACAGTTATTACAACGGCTCTGGTTGCAAGTGTACGTGTCAGTCAGGAGGCGGTCGCGCAGGCGGCACCAGCCGCTGCTCCCGCTGCAGCACCACAGCCAACATTCCTCGGAGCCCTCTGGGATATGTTGCCGATGTTGGCGATCTGCTACCTGATTTTCTACGTGATGGTGATCAGACCCCAGGAGAGTAAGAACAAGAAGCACAAAGCGCTCCTGGAGTCGCTGAAGCGTGGTGATTCGGTCGTTACGACCAGTGGTATCATCGGTAAAGTGGCTGGTGTGGAGAAAGATCACCTCCTCTTGGAGGTAGCTCAAAATGTGAAGCTAAAGGTTCTTCTGACTCATGTGGCTCGCTTGGAAGCAGAGCCTCAGCAGGCGTAAGTTGTATCGAACAAAAAACGAGCGAATCTTATGAGAGATACTTTTCAGCGTAGTTTGATCCTCGGCGCAATTGTGATTGCGGCTATTGCATCACTCTTACCCACAGTGTTTCCCGGCAATTTCCCAAAGAATTGGCCAACAAGGCCGATCGCGATGGGGTTGGACATCAGTGGTGGTGTGCACTTGGTATACGGAGTGCAAACGAGTGAAGCGGTGAAAAGTCGTTTGCAGAGTATGCTCTCCGGGATTCGGTCGAAGCTTCGTGAGCGCAAGATCGCCGTCGCGCAGTCGGCCGTAGGTAGCGATAATAGTGTTCAGATTACGCTTCTTTCCGATGCGTTTGTTGAACAGGCTAAAACGGTAGTACTGGACGTTGCACCCGATCTTTCATTCTCAACGCAAACGCTCGATGGCTCCCGTCCTACCCTTGTTTTCTCGAGCACGCCGGCGTGGGCTCAAAAAATAGAGAAGGAAGCGGTTGACCAGGCAGTTGAAACACTTCGCAATCGCGTTGACCAGTTTGGTGTGGCTGAGCCGCTCATTCAACGATCTGGCGAGAACCGTATCATCCTCCAGATGCCTGGCGTTTCCGATGTAAACTCGGTGAAGAAAGTCGTCGGCTCAGTTGCGAAGCTTGAGTTCCGCTTCTTGCCCCGAGGCAATTCCGGCCTGGGGACCTCCACGATGAAGGATAAGAGCGGTCAACCGGTTGTAGTGGAGGACCAAGCGCAGTTAACTGGAGATGCAGTGTCTGACGCTCGGGTAGAATTCGATCAGAATGGCCAGGTTGAGGTCTCCTTGTTGCTCTCGTCAGCTGGAGCTCAGGATTTCGCGCGTATTACCTCGGAAAATGTGGGGCGGCAGCTCGCCATCATCTTGGATGGTGTTGTGTACTCAAGCCCGGTCATTCGAAGCGCCATTACCGGTGGGCGCGCAAGCATAACGGGTGGTTTTACCACCGATGAAGCCAAGCAGTTAAAAGTTGTTCTCAAAGCAGGAGCCCTTCCTGCGCCGCTGCAGGTGCTCGAGGAACGAACGGTTGGACCAACGCTCGGACGTGAGTCTGTCCAAAAAGGTGTCTTGGCGATGGCACTCGGTTTCGGCGTGATAGCGGTCTTCATGGTGTTCTACTACGCGAAGTCTGGGGTGGTAGCCGTGGGAACGCTTCTATTGAACGCACTCCTGATGGTTGCATGCCTCTCACTGTTTGGGGCAACGCTGACTCTGCCGGGTCTCGCCGGTCTGGCGCTTACCATCGGTATGGCGGTTGACTCCAACGTTATTATCTTTGAGCGTATTCGAGATGAGTTGCGAAATGGTGCTTCCCGGGACCTCGCGGTGCATACAGGCTTCGATAAAGCGTTTAGTGCCATCTTTGACTCCAACGTCACGACCCTCCTGGCGGGAGCAATCCTGTACAGCTTTGGAACGGGTGCGATCCGAGGATTCGCGGTTACGCTGTCGGTGGGCATCGCGACAACCCTCTTCTGTGCGGTGTTTGTAGCGCGTTTGTGGTTCGACCGATTCGAACTCAAGGGCAAGACGGGGTTGTCGATATAACGAATTCTGGTACTACGGGGATCAGTCATGAGAGAGCTTGTTTCTACGAAAATTTCGATCGACTTCATGGGAAAGCGTCACATATGTGCGCTCCTCTCGATAGTCTTGGTAAGTCTATCGGCGTCTCTCTTCGTAGCCAGTGGAGATGCGAAATACGGCACCGACTTTAGCGGTGGGCATGAGTTTTTAGTGTCTTTTTCTGACTCGCAGGATGCGACATCCATTCGAGCCAAGCTCGCCGAGCAGCACCTCGATGATGCGCGTGTGCAGGCGTTCCAGGGGATGAAGAATGAGTTCTCGATTCGGCTCGGTGATACGAGTGATGCTTCGATTGTTCGCGCAAAAGTAGAGAGCGCGCTCCGATCGGCGTTCGGAGACACAGCCACGATTGAAAAAACGGATTATGTGGGTCCAACAGTCGGCGCAGAGCTTCGCCGCAGCGGGTTGCTCGCTGTAGGATTAAGTGTGTTGGGAATCCTGCTGTACATCGCGATTCGGTTTGAATTCGCTATTGGGATTGGAACGATCGTAGCGCTTATTCACGATGTGATCATTTCGACCGGTGTCTACATCGCCTCGGGGCATCTCATCGGTATGGCTACTTTAGCTGCGGCCCTCACAATCGTCGGATACTCCGTAAATGATACGGTTGTGATTTTTGACCGCGTACGAGAGGAGCGAGCAAAGCGCAGAAACTACGATATCGGCACCCTCGTTAATGAGGCGATAAACTTTACCCTGTCGCGTACGCTCATTACGCACGGGTTGACGTTGATATCAGCATTGGCGCTCTTTTTCATCGGCACCGGTGAGATTAAGGATCTTAGTTTGTACCTTGTGGCAGGTATTATCTGTGGTTGCTACTCGACGATCTTTATCGTTGCACCGATCGTTATCATGATTGAGCGGCGAAAAGCGCCTCGGACGGCCGGCGAGCGGGTGGCGGCGCAGGCGAAGAGTGCCTAGCCTGGATAGTTCAGGGGGGCAGCTACTACGAGCGCCGATTGGTAACCTGAAGCGACGGCGCCCAAAGCTCAGTGGTGTGGTAGAGATTCTTGAGGTGTCACTACACTGCTAATCAGAAAGCTGCGAGGGAACCTCGTTCAATAGACTGAGCATCTCGTTTAGATGCTCGGGACGAACATAGACTTTATGCATCTGTAAACGCGTGAGGACCTCGATCTTCGAGACGTAACGACCAAGATGTCGGTGTAGCTCTTGAGCAAAAGGCGATATCATCCCGGGTTCAGAGAGTCGAACTTCGATTGCGTAATCGCATCTACCACACAGGTGCAAGATGGTTCGCACCGCGGGGTGTTTTAGCGATAGCTCCGACACGAGCGCGTGCAGTTCATTCGATGGTCTCGATGCGATCACTCGCAGCGAAAAGCGGTGGAGTCCGTCACTAATCGATGGGGTCATGTATCCCATCGCAATCAATATTCCTCGCTCCTGGAGCGTTTTCAGTCTGTAATCCAAGGTAGTCTGCGGCACACCACAGCGCATACTGAGCTCTCGCCTTGAGACGATTTTGCCAGAACCGAGCAAGACGAGGATTCTTGCGTCGAGCTCATCGAATTTGACAGCCTGTACCCCTGCCTTGTAGCTCAATGTGTTGTTGTCCACTGGTGCGCTTCCGCACTTAGGATGACAGAATGTAACCTGTATGACTGGGTATACATGCTTGGTGAATTTAACATCAGGCACGTTTTGGCAAAGCTGGTCGAAGAACATCGTGGTCCCACTTATATCTCGAGCCAGGAACATCACGCTCAGATGCACATCGCCGGATACCTCTCCGACAAAGGTTGACATCGGCATCTCAACCAGGGCATCGATGAGGGAGGTAAGCGCATCTCTTCCCGGGCTTTCGAGTGCGAGTTCAGCATAAAATTCCATCAAGCCGAGGGCGTATGGGCTCACATAGGGGCGTAGGCGAATAGTGTCTGAATCGAGCATGCGCTTGACCGCGTGCCGGACAACATGGTCTTTGAGACCGACCGCAGTGCTGACCTCAGAGATACTCTGAGAGGCATCGAACGCCATGCAAGCCAGGATATCGAGTTCTTTGGGCGTTAACTTCACTGCGTTTCAAACCATCGCGGATAGCCGTCGGTGTAGGGTATCCCACACTATGATGAACAGTAAAATGATTTCTAACTGACTGATTCGACCGAATATGATAAGTTTTTTCCTGTCATGACTCGCCCTAGCTCCCAGTCCATGCAGCTTAATGCGTCCAACTTCTTGATGGCACACCAGGTTTCGGCGAGCATTTCCGATGGTCTCGTCGAAGCCAGCCTACGGCTCACAGCAGCACTGTTCCCGGACGAGCCAGGCGCGGACACTCGGCTGCGGGAGGCCTACAACGCCTGTATCCTCGGGCACAACCGAATGGGCATTCTAGAAACCCTTAGCTATTGGATCTACACCATTGGCCGTGAGACGGACCTACACGTAGTCGGAGCCGGCGGTGTGTACAGGCTGGTTGAGGTTAGTCCAACTACCGAATCGATCCTCGATGTCCTCAGAAATAACCCGCCAGCAAGCGTTTCGTTCCTACGAAACCAGGTTCGAAGCATCGATGAATTTGTGTGGGGCGGAAGGTTATGTATTGAGCCGTCGGGGGCATCTTCTCCCAAGATAATGCCTTTCATCATTTTGCATATTCTCTCCACCGCTCAGGCGATTGTGCAGGCGGGCGCCATGGCACCGGTTCTTCTAGCGTTTACACGGCGTCACAACAATGACCGGGTCAAACAGTTCTACGACAATCTTGGATTCGAAAATACGGGGGCTTCGTTATCATACGCGGATGAGACTCAGGATGTATTCTGTCTCAACCTCGATAACGATGCGCCAGCGATGACTCGGCTTAAAGCACTCATCGGGCGAGTAAGCAGGTGATCGCACGCCTGTGTTTCAAGAACGTTCGCATTCGCAAAGGACCGGTGCTATCCGAGAGCCGGTAGCGACTCCTTGACCGGCGAACGCCCCGTTGACGCCTGTGTTCTGGACCGTGTGCTCAGGCCTCGTGCGATAAGCAACCACGTTGAGATATCTGGGAAACTACGAGGAGCGCGGGCGGTCGTCTATCGTTGTTCCGTATTCCTTCGTTTTAATTCACCAAAAAACCCGCTTGCTGATTTTCATGCACTGAAGGAGGGAATCGTTCGGATGAGGCTACAAGCCGATGTAAGAACAGGTGCGAGCATCGCTCGTCTTTTACCGAAAGCACCTCGTCGGCCGGAGCTGGTACCTCAAACGTATTTGTAATAAAGAGGGTGCCTGGACGCATCTCTGTGCGGACCTTTTCCCACATCTGTTCCATCGGAGCAGGAGAGAGAAACGTGTACACGATGTCGTATCGTCCCAAGGGCTCGGTCCACATGTTCTGAAACCGAATCGAGACTCGATTTCTCGCGAAGAACCGCGCTTTGAGCGATCCATACAGCCACGGCATGACTCCAATTTCGATTCCTACAAAGGAGCCGTTGGGGCGGTGTTTGCTCAAAAAGAAAAGCATATCTCCAAATCCGCACCCTATGTCGAGGAAGGTAAAGGGACGGTCGGTAGGGAGCTCTGCCAGGATAAGGCTGTAGGCAGCTCGTGGTGTGGGATAGTACGGGACTCGGGTCCAGAAGGCGGGTGCGTAGATGCAGAGTAGGGAGATAAAGATAACGAGAAAGATCCAGCTCGGCACCTCAGCCGAGAGCGAGGCTGCGGCTGCTATGGGAAGAACTGCGTTCACAATGCGCCAGGAGGTTGAGAGAGCTAGAAGGGATGCGACTACGCACGCAGCACAGGTTCCTCCAATAAGCGCGCCGATAAGGCTTCCACTTACGTGCCACACCATAATGATAACAGACGCTGCTCCAAGCTGACATAGTGCCGTCTGAAGAAGAAAGAGGAGAGGTGCTGTGGAGCGCTTGTCACTCATGGAGTTGTTTATACCTCAACGATACTCTTGGGAAGGTGCGCCCGCACCGAATGTTCATAGCCAGGATCGAGTTCATGCGCCTTCGCTGCGAGTCCATCGTGGGACGCGCCCGCGGGTATCTTCACGATAAAGCGAATAAAGAGATCTCCCTTCGTTCCATCCCTCCGTGCGATCCCTTGTCCCTTGAGGCGAACTTCACGGCCACTCTGGGTGCCCGGCTCTACTGTAACCAGGAGAGGATCGCCGAGCGAGGGAACTTGCACCTTCCCACCCTCAATAGCTTCGGCCACTGTGAGAGGAATTTCCATGGTGAGCCCTCGCTCTGAGATTGAGAGCCATGGATGGTGTTCTACCTGCACTACAACGACGATCTCCTCCGATGGGTCCTCTTTCCGGCGAAATCGAATAATGCTGCCGGTTCGCACACCAGCTGGAATCTGCACCGATATCTTGCGAGCCGGTGCCGTGCCATCGTTAATCTCGACGGTGCGGCGTGCTCCCTGAATCGCGTCGTGAATAGAGACTGACGTTTCGATGAGCGCGAGCTGAGAGAGGCTATTCGTAGGTTTTACTTTTGATCGTCGTTGGGAGCGAATACGATCCTGTAATGCTCGTAGGTTTGCGCGCGAACCTTGCGCGATGGTTGAGAGGTATTCGAGGGCAGTTGCTCGTTTCTTTCGAGGTGATGGAGAAGAGGGCTTTCGTGGTTCGGCATGTGTGTGTGGCTTCGGCTTCGGCCGCTCCTGTTGCGGAGCCTCTGATTGGGCCTTCCTGTAGGCCTGCTTCTGCTGATGTCGTCGAAAGAGTTCGTGTGCCCGGTCGAACGTATCTGACAAAGACTCCGTGGCACGATCGAGTTCGACATCGTGTTGTGCGCGCTTCTCCGGATCGGAGAGAACTTCGTACGCTTTTGCGATGCCTTTAAAGAGCTCCTCTGAATCTCGCCCCGGATTGAGGTCTGGGTGGTATCGGCGTGCAAGGACCCGGTACGCGCGGCGAATCTCAGCGGGCGTTGCCGCGTTAGTGAGACCGAGGGTTTTATAGTGATTCTGCATTCCGATTGAGCTGATTACCTGGTCAGTAAGGTGAATGAAATGTTTGGTATTAGGGGATAATCTTCATGTTCCTTCGCTGTGTAGTCCACGGCACTTCTGAATCAGGTTCCTCCTGAGTTGAAAAAGCCATAAAAGTTCAATATGCTCGGCGGGTTAGCTGGTTTGGGGTGTTCGGCACCCCGCGCGCTCCAAACCACAACCCCTCGATATCGTATGTAACCTGGGCTTTGCAGACCTACCTATGGTCTAGTATGTAGATGCAGCGCCGCGATCAATCGTCGGCTCATGCTTACAAACGCGGGATTATTTTTCATGAATGCAGCTATCGCCACCTCTAAATCCCGGAAGGTACTCGTAACCGCCGGCCTCCCATATTCAAACGGTAGGTTACATGCCGGTCACCTTGGGGGGGCCTATGTTCCGTCGGATATATATGTCCGTTATCTGAGAATGACCGGCGCTAATGTGCGGTACGTGTGTGGCTCGGATGATTACGGCGTTGCGATCATGCTTACCGCGGAGAAGGAGGGCAAAACTCCGCGTGAGGTAGCAGATTTCTACCGTGCTACACAGAGTAATGATTTTGCGGGCATGGGTATCAGCTTCGATATCTACAGCGGAACGAGCTGCAATCCGTTTCACTCGGAGACGAGTCAGAAGCTCTTTCTTGCGCTTCATGAGAGGGGCTACTTCGAGAAGCAAACATCACGACAATACTACGATGAATCGCGCGATATGTTCCTTCCTGATCGGTATGTGAAGGGAACGTGCGCACACTGTAAGGCGACTGAGCAGAACAGTGATCAATGCGAAAGCTGTGGTAAGGTATTGGATATAGACACTCTGCTTGATGCCAAAAGTGTAATTTCCGGTAATCCAGCGGTTGTGCGGGACACCAAGCATTGGTTTCTCGATCTCTCGAAGATGCGTGACCATGTCGAGAAGTGGTTTGCGAAAGCCGAGCTGCGAGATCAGACTCGGGCCTACGTATCGGGGCTCCTTGAGAGCAGTTTGATTAAACGCTCGATGACACGGGATCTCTCATGGGGCATTCCGGTTCCACTCGAAGACCCTGAAGCGAAAGGGAAGGTGCTCTATGTATGGTTCGATGCCCCAATCGGATACATCTCGAACACCAAAGAGTTGTGCGCGCGTGAAGGGCAGGGACCGGAAGCCGCCGATGAATGGTGGCGAGATAAAAATACGGAGATTGTGCACTTCATCGGCGAAGACAACACTGTCTTCCACTGTGTCATTTGGATCGCCATGTTGAGTGCGGAGGGATCCTACACCCTTCCGAAGGCAGTAGTCGTGAACCACTTTGTCAATTTTCAACGTCCGGGTGAGGAAGTTGAAAAGATGTCGAAGTCTCGCGGCACCGCAGTGTGGATTGGGGAATATTTGGCAAATGGAGGAGATCCTGATTCGTTGCGGTACTATTTAACTGCGACCGCCTCTGAGAAGGCTCGTGGTGTATTCCGGCATGAAGACATGGAGCTCCGTCACAATGGAGAGCTCGCTGATACCCTCGGTAATTTAGTTAATCGAATTACCTCTTTCAGTTTGAAGCATTGCGGTCCAGAGGTGCCTCAGTACGACTCTGCGTTGCGTACTGACGTTGACGCGCGGCTGGAGCAGACACTGCGCGACACATTCGAAAAAGCGAGTCGCGAAATTGAAGAGTTTTCGATCAAAGCCGCACTCGAAACGGTGATGGAGTTCGCGCGAGCCTGCAACCGGTACGTTGATGAAAAAGCTCCGTGGACAACGCGTAAAACCGATATGGAGGTGACCAAAGTAACCCTCGCGGTATGTCTGCGTGCTATTCACGCCCTGGGTGTTATGCTTGCGCCGTTCATCCCGAACGCCAGTGCGAAGATTTTGGCAGCGTTCGGACGTGAGTACTCGCAGGTGGCGTGGAGCGATGCTGTGGAGTTCGACGTTCGGGGGACGCCCCTCTCACAGCCACCGATCCTCTTTCAGAAGGTGGGTGCAGCGGCGGCCGCACGGAAGTAGGTAGATGGCGTCGTGTCTTCAGTAGCTTACGACGCCCGTGCTAGAGAAGCCATCTTTCCAATCAGAGTTGTTCGTGGTGATCTATACGGAGGGCTTTGGGAAGTTGTGCCCTCAGTTGTTCATTCCACACTATGCAAAATACAAAAGTGAATCCTGAACTTGATCCTTGGGCTGCTCGTGTCGCTTCGTGGGTGAATGATGCCGGCATTCTAAACGAGGATATCGAGGAGAATGTTCGTAGCGCATTTTCTCGGGTGCCGCGCGCTCACTTCGTGGAAGCGGAGTATGAGGCTCAGTCGTATGAAGACGTCGATCTTCCGCTTGCGCATGGTCAGTGGTTAACCCGTCCTTCGATACTGATTCGAATGATGGGATTAATTAATCTTCAGAAGCGCATGCGAATCCTTGAGTTGGGATTCGGGAGTGGATACCTCTGCGCGGTTATGGCGGCAGCTGGAGCGCAGGTGTTTGGCCTCGAAACCGTAGGCACCTTTGCGCAGAGTTCTCGCAAGCACCTCGATGCGCTCGGTCATCACGGTGTGGTAGTGCGGCGAGGTGATGGGAAGAAGGGGTGGCCGGAGGTCGCGCCGTTCGATGCAATCGTCGTGTCATACCCGCTGGTCAACGACCTTGAACTCCCGCTCTCGCAGCTGAGTATTAATGGAATTTTGATCGCTCCAGTTGTCTCGGAGCATGGGGCGCGCCTCACGGTATGGAAGAGGACGCCTGAGTCCTACAAGCGCATTGTCTTCGAAGAGGTTCAGTTTCTGTAGGAGAACTGCATGATGAGAAGGTTCTGCATCGCGATACTTATTCTGAATCTTCTCTCTGGTTGTGCGCTTGTTGGTGGTTCGGGTGGCAGTGCCCGAGATGTTTCACATCAGATTCAGGCCGGTGACACCTTGTTCGAACTTGGCGAGAAGTATGGTGTCCCAGCCGATGAAATCGCTCGCTACAACGATATCAAAAATCCAAAGGCGCTGCGTGTCGGACAGCGGGTCGTAATCCCATCTGTCGGTCCGCTGCGGCGAGGCGTTGCGGAACCGAAGGAGGTTCGTGATGCTTCATCAGGAAAGGCGCAGCTTCGAATGGTAAGTCTCTCTGGCGTACGGGGGTATGTTGGAACGCTTGGATATCCGGTCGATGCGGCACGCCATACATCGCGTTTCGGATGGCGCTGGAGTAGTTTTCACGAAGGTATTGACCTAGCAGCACCCGAAGGAACCGATATTCTCGCGGCCCATGACGGGACTGTTGTGTTTGTCAGTGAGTCGTGGAGTGGCTACGGTAAGGTCGTTGTCATTAAAGGCGATCGCTTCATGACTGTGTATGGCCACAATTCAAAGAACCTCGTGAGCAAGGGCGACCGAATCGATAAGGGAGATAGGATCGCCAAGGTTGGTCAAACCGGTGACGCAAGCGGCCCACACCTTCATTTCGAGACCCGTGTGATGGATGACAATGGCCGGTATGCTGCCGTGAATCCGATGGTTTTCTACCCCTAAAACGCCCGGATTTGAGGGTGTTCCAGCACAGTTGGCGCCCCAGTGTCTTTTTGCTATCCTGGCAGGAGTGCGCTCGTAGCTCAGTTGGATAGAGCACAAGTTTCCTAAACTTGGGGCCCCGCGTTCGATCCGCGGCGGGCGCACCATCTAAACTATCGAAATCGCGTCACAAAAGTCGGTTTCGTCCCTTCCGAATCCTCTCATTATCTCCGTTTGGTACAGTTTTGGTACAGCGCGTACCGCGCATTTTTTTTTCTAGCAGGGAATGTGAGCGGGCGATCCCTCTTTGGCACACTGCCTGTACCAAAGTGTTCCAAAAGGAGAAATTATTATGGCAACGTACAGAAAGAGAGGCGACAAATGGGAAGCAATTATTCGGAGGTTCGGCATCCGTGAGACCATGAAGTTCACGTATAAGGCTGAGGCGGTGGCGTGGACGGAAGAGCGAGAAAGGGTATTAGTAACGGCCTACGACGACAAGACGATTCACTCGGTGAATATGACGGTCGGAGAAGCGATTGATCGATACATCACAGAGTTCCTTCCTTTGACGCGAATTTCGGCTGCTGAATGTAAAACTCTTAAAGAAAAGCGGGATAGGGAGTTTCAAAAGAGTCGTTTGGGCTATTTAAACCACTGGAGGGAGCGGATCGGGGGGGACCGGTTGGGCGGCCTAACCAAAGAACGTGTTGTAAGTGTTAGATCCGGCATGCGGACTTACACGGTAAATAAGAATGAACGGGAGAAGGAAGTAACACGTTCTAACGCAACGCTAAATCGGGCGACGAGTCATCTCTCCGTCGTTTTTGGTAAGTGCGTGGATGAATGGTCGTGTTTGCGGGAAAATCCATGCAAGCGAGTCAAATCATTAAAAGAGCCAAAGGGGCGAACGAGATTCCTCGAACCTAAGACTGAGCTATCGATGCTTTTAAAAGTTGGGGAGGATGAGAGTCTTCGTCCGTGGCGGTGCTTCGTAATGATTGCGGTATTTACAGGAATGCGATTTGAAGAAATTAGGACTTTAGAGTGGCGAAATGTTGTGATGGAGAGAAGGGAGATAATCTTACGGGCAGAGCAGACTAAGACCGATATGCCACGGGTTATTCCCCTTCGAGATGAAGCGATTGTCGCTATCGAAGAGATGCGCCGCACATCTCATCCAGATGATGAATACGTCTTCCAATCCAGGCATCCTCAACACAGGAAGCGGGGGGCATTTATGGATGTGCGGAAGGGGCTTCGCAGGGTGTTTAAGGCTGCTGGACTAAAAGACTTCAGGGGGCACGATATGCGGCATACGTTTGCTTCATATCTTGCTCAGGCGGGAGAGTCACTCCTATCTATCGCAGCCCTCTGCGGACATTCCTCCACAGAGACAACGAAACGATACGCCCACTTAACGAAGCAACACTTGCATAATTCCATCCGTAGCATGGATAAGATATTTGAGGTGTCGCCGGAAGGGTAGGAAGCAGAGACCTGAGTATTGGCGCAAAAAAGGAAGTGCCTCTTTATCGGCTCGATAAGGAGGCACTTTTCTCCTTAGCCAAAGCAGCAGGGTAAAGCGGACACCCCTCGACTTGTAGACGGCGATGGACAACTGATTATGCAGCTATCTGTTCGATAAAAGCCTTTAGCTTGGATTCCCTAACTTCTGTCTCCCCTGAATCTCCGAGTTTAGACAAGAGGGCCCGAAGTTCACCTGGTTCCTTGACTGGCTTTTCATCCCAGATAATTTGGATGTTAGCAGGTGGTAGGCCCTTCTCATTCAGACTCACCAGGACCGGACCTGGTCTCTTTCGGTTGGGGTTAGTGCGGTGAAAAAGGCGGGAGGCTAAACATCGATCGCTACTATCGGACCCGAACATATCGAGGAGCCACATAGGCCTCTTAGATACCGCATAGTCCAATGAGGCTGCGATGCTTCCCTTGAATCCTATGAGGACGGGAACGGAGCTTGAGGGGGTCTCAGTACTCGAAATGGCTGCTCGAACACAGAGGATAGCGAGTGCTCGCACCGCGAAGGTAAATTGAAAGGTGCCGGCATTCGAATAGGCTCCGGCGGTTTTCCCACGTACGGTGATCCGCTCAGGCATGCCAACGCCTGGACAAAATCGGGTCTCAATCAACTCTGCCGTTACACTGCCTGCAAAATGTAGCTGTAATGTTCTCTTGGACATGAGCAATACCCCTCCTTCCGTTAAAGGTTTGCAACGAAGTTTACCCGGTGCATTCGGAAATCAATCCCGCCGCTTCCTCAGAGCTACTTTCGGAGATGAATTCGGAAACCTCTGGGGCAAGCTGAGACCTGTACCCTGCAGGGAGCCCGTTAAAATTGGGTGCGGGTAGGGAGCGCCGCTCTGAAATTGCCTGGATAGCCTAATTCACCGCCAGGGATTGAGTATGAGATAGGTTATTGGAATGACGGACCTAAAATTGCCTTCCATTAGCCGTTTCTATGAGTCTATAATCTCGGCGTCTCAACTAGTCGTTGAGATAGGCCTGAGATGGCCTAGTGCCCAAGACACTTGGAAGGATGGTCTCTCGAATGAGTGAACAGACACCCCCGAATCTGCCAGATCTAGCGACGATTCAGAAATGGCAGAAAGCATTCAGGGACATGGGAGCCGAGTGGGTGTTTGAAGGGGGAGAGTTCTGCGCCCTCTATACCTTATCGGGCAAAGTCGCTGATTATTACTTTAACAGCGAGATAATTTCCAACAATTACCAGGTTCTTACAGCTGTCTGTCAGGAGCTTTATCTTCCAGAGCTGCAGCGCAGAAGTATCAGTATCGAGCGGATCCTGAGTTATCCGCCCTATGGAGTCGCGTTCGCAAATGCGCTGGCTCGGGAGCTGGGAGTTCAGAGTAGTTTCATTCATTCGCTTGAGTCTCCGAATCTTCTGCCAGATGTTCCCAGGGGCGCTCGAGTTCTCGTTGTCGCAGATGATATTTTTAGTGGAGCAAGCGTTCGAAAAGTTTTCCAGGCCGCCCAATCGAGGGAATGTGAAATAGCGCCTTTAGTTTTCTCGTTCGGAAACTTTTCAGGAAGGTCCTCGCTGCATGGAAAAGAAATCTTTTCCGTTATTACCCGACAAGTTGAGCTGTTTGATATATCCGATAGCCCCCTCGTCGCTAGAGGGGTCCGAGCAATCAATGCACGGGAGCATTGGGACGAATATTTCGCGCCCAATCGGTCTTTCAAGCTGGAAGATGTGCTGCGCAAAACGAATTAGATTATGAGAGAGATGGAACTAGCTGTTCGACAACAATCGCTCAATAATAAATCGCTTCGGGTTCCGTATCTCGTCCTGAAATTTCTCTCACACGAAGGTCAAGTGTGTTTGGACGCTACTGAGTTTGCGCTTTTAGAGACCGACACGCGACGATGCATCCGCGGTACCCACTCGGTGAGTACCAGTATTGGTACGTTTCGTTGGAACCAGTCAGTTCGGGGTATCTGTGTCCTGGCCTTGCGGTACTTTCTTTACGGAGATTCGGACAATGTGGCCGACCGGTCGATATCGGGAGGAGCCGGTAGTTTGGCCGCATCATTAGATTATTCCATCGCTAAGAATACAGGCTGGCTCGCTGAAATATTCGGTAGTGATACGAATGGAACTTTGGTGATTCGTAAATTGATGACGCGGCAAAATCCCGAGAGAAAGCGGCCCGGTCCGGTTGTGGTCGCATTCACCAAGAAAATTATTGATATGAGCTTCTACCTGAACGGAGACGAGCTTGTCGAAAAACAATCATTAGAGCGCCTTCTCTCGATGCTAGAGCGTTCCGATTTGGGCGCCATTACCGGGGCAGGAGCCCGAACTGTGCAGGCCGAAGCAGGTAATCTGGGACCTGGGATGCAAAGGGACGCTGCTCTGCAATATTCCTGCCCGTACAAAGGGCTCCAGGCGTTTGAAAGCGCGGACTCATCAATTTATTTTGGCAGGGAAAATGAGACAGAACACTTGATGGAGAAGATCCTTCGGGTTCCTTTTGTGGCTGTGGTGGGGCCATCAGGCATCGGAAAGTCGTCCATGATTTCAGCGGGACTGGTTCCTTTGTTGACCACGGAAGATGCCCTGGGAGGCACAGGCGCCGTCGGTTGGCGCTGGATTACCTTTCGCCCATTGGTCGATCCAACTCAAGCCATGGTTGAGAGCTTAATTAACTCACTATGTGATGGGCCGATGTGCGCTACTGGCCAACTAGATGTTAAAGCTCTCGCGGAGGAGCTGAAGATAGGCAATGCCAGCCCCGTCTTGAAAATACTCAGGAGGACCCAAAAGGGGGCCGCAAACCTGCTGATTTTCGTGGATGAGTTCGAGGAGATATTTACCTCGTGTTGTGAGGAAGCTCGCCAGGCATTCTACGTGGCTGTCCAAGCTCTAGTGGAAAGCGATTCGCTTTGTCGCTTCGTATGTACCTTGAGGTCCGACTTCTTTTTGGAGTTCCTATCATCAGGACTAGGACACTACCTAGAGAAGGGGATGTTTCCGTTGCATGCGATGCGGAGAGATCAGATGAAGCGAGCAATTGAATCGCCGGCATTCAAAATGGGAAGGCGATTCGAAGAGGGACTAGTTGATACAATATTGAATGATGCTGCTGAAGAGCCGGGAGCGCTGCCTTTGGTGCAGTTTGTGCTCGAGCGGCTATGGGAAATGCATCAAAGCCCTCATGGGGATATCACCCTGGGCGCATACCGCTCTCTTGGAGGATTGAGTGGCGCACTTGCCTCTCATGCTGATGAAGTTCTAGCGGGGCTCTCCCCGGATGATATCCATAAAGCTCGGGATTTGTTTTGTAGGCTTGTACGGGTAGCCGTTAGTCCCCACGATGTTCGTGGTACGCGGGTTTCATTACCGCTGTCGCCGGAATTAACCTCCAAGTTTGACAAGATCATATCTGTGCTGACGGAGGCGCGCCTGCTGGTTGCTAGTCGCACGCCTTACTCGAATACTCCTTCTCTAGAATTATCTCATGAGGCGATTATCCAGCATTGGGCTACCTTGCGTGCTTGGATAGCCGAAGACAGGGAGTTTCTGTTGTGGCGGACCAGGGTTTCCCCTCTAGTTGCCGAAGCGGTGAAGCCCGGAGGCGAAGTTCAAGAGTCGTTTTTACTCCGTGGTAAAGCCCTTGAAGAGGCGGGGATTTGGTTGAAGACATTTGGTGAGCGCCTTTCATGGAACGAGAAGGAATTTATTCATCAAAGTGTCTCGGCCAATAATCGTGAGGTGGCAGCCAGGCGTCATGCGGAGATAGAGAGTTCCATTATGGCACTTCGCTACGTCAATTTCGCTGATTTGGCGTCTACGCTTGAGGGGTTGCACAGGGCATATCCGGAAGCTTTGCCACGATTGGTTAGTTCTTCAGATGAAGAGGACAATGAGGATGCTCAGCTGAGGATCTGCTTAGCTCGACTGACTTATCAGGATCACTCGGCGAAAGTGATCGATTATGTTACTCGGCGGGTTTTGCAGCTGCCGATCGAGAGTTTCCTTTCGGTTGTGGAGATTCTGAGGCCCCATAGAGGATTAATCACTTCTATTCTATGGTCCGCTTTGCGTGACCAAGAACTACCCGAGGCTCAATTCGTAAAGGCAGCAGCGTTGCTCGCTGAATTCGATCCTAGATCTCCCAAGTGGAGTTCGGTGTTAGATAGGTTGGTTCGGGGTATTTCGCACGAGTCCCCAACTAGTATTGTTCCCGTTGGTCCGTTATTTCGCTCAATCCGGGAGCGCCTAGTTGACCCCTTGGTGGACATATGTACGAGTGATTCTGACGGGGATGCTCGACGAACCTCAGCTGCATTACTGCTTGTAATCTTACATTACGACGATGTGCCACTTTTAGCCCGCCTAGCAAGCATTGCTGCCGAGGGGCAGTATGGAATATTCGTTGAAGCGCTGAAAGGATCAGAGTCGTCGCTTGATCAAGCCAGGGAATGGTGGAAGAGGAGATTATGTTCTTCCGATGAAATACCATCAAAGGAGCGAGCAGGGATTGCTTTCAATCTGTGTAATGCGGGGGCCTCTAGTTTAGGCATTCCGGCCCTGTTCTCGGAGCCTTCAGATCTTTCTCCGCTCGGTGAGTTTATAGCGTTGTCTGTTGCTCATGGTGTCGATCCTGACCAAATATGGAGGTCGCTCATAGAGTGCTCTGATCAGAGAACGCTTTACGTCTTGTTGTTGACGCTAGGCAGCTCGATAAAGCCTCCGCAGCAATGGATTCAGGATCGGTTGCCAGCTTTAATTGAAATGTATCGTCATAACCCTGACGCTGGAATTCACGGGGGTATTCGATGGCTCTTTCACATATGGGGTATGAGTGAGCTTCGGCTGAACATAGATAAGGAACTTATGGGGGACCAAATTGATTGGTCTCGAGGATGGTTCGTCCTCAATGCCGGCGGAATGCCATGTACGTTCGCGACATTTACGCCATCTGGGGGAGCGCTGAAAGAGCGCTTCGCCATGGCGGTTGCGCCCGTTACTCGGAGGGAGTTTAGTCTATTCAGGAGTGATTCTCATATTAGTGAATTCGATCAATACCACCCAGAGGAAGCATGTCCAGTGGTGGGTGTGTCCTGGTTTGATGCCGTAGAGTACTCCGGGTGGATTCAACAAAATATACCTGAGGACCTGGGTGTACATATACGGGTTCCGCTCGATAGCGAGTGGGAACTAGCATGCCGACAAAACACAGCAACCGAGTTCTTCTTCGGTAATGACCAGCAATATCTGAAATATTTCGGCTGGTATTATGCCAATGCAGTCAATAGGACGAGACCCGTGGCGACGCTGAGGCCAACCCCATGGGGTATGTTCGATATGCACGGTAATGTCTGGGAGTGGATGATGGATCAGTACACTCAGCAGGGGGTTAAGATAGGTGAGGGAGAAGGGGACAGCAGACTTCTTCGCGGTGGAGCCTGGTGTGACAGTCCAACATGGTGCCGTGCAACTCAACGAAGCAATCCGCATTGGCCGAGCGATCGGAATCTCATGTTCGGTTTTCGTATTTCCTGTGTGAAAAAAGATGTGGCACCTTAACCGCAACTCGCATCCGTATGCCATGCATGACGGGATTATTGCTGAACCTGCCGCGTTTGCTGCAGTTGTGCGCGAAACTACGGGAAAGTCGCCTGCATTTAGTGGAATGTTGAGTGAGGCTCGTGAAATTCTTGTCGTAGGAGCGAGCACCTCCCTCTATGCCGGACAGTTCGCGCAGTATTTGAGTTGGGAAATTCTCAGACAACAGCGGGTGACGGTGCTTTCCTCCATTGATTTTGTGAATTTCTTCCCGCCTATCTCACCATCTAGTGTTGGTATCTGCGTCTCTCATCGTGGTACCGAGCGGTATACAAGCCTGGCTGTGGAGCGGTTTGTTAAGCTAGGGGTTAGATGTATCTACGTAGTCGGACGAAATGCCGACTTGGCTCATTTGCCAGCTCAGGGATTTGAGATTCTGGAAACGACTCCCCAGGAACAGTCCCCGGCCCATACATGGAGCTACGTAGGGTCTATGGCTGTTCTTTGTGCACTTCTTCAAAGTCTCAATCCCGAACATCCACTGCTAGAGCCGAGGCTTCTTGAAAATGGAGTTCCCGATGCTTTGCGGATAATGCTTGGCTCGGAAGATATCATGAAGAAAGTAGCCGGTGACTGTACGCGGGCCCGTAAGATCTGGATTATCGGATCGGGTTCGGACGCGATCATCGCTCGTGAAGCGGCTCTGAAAATAGTGGAGACGTCGTATCTGGTAGCTCAAGGGTATGATTTGGAGGAAGCTATTCAGGGCCCGCTGCAGGGAGCTGAGACTTCAGATGTCTTCATCTTGTTGAACCTTTGTGATCGTCTTACGGATCGAATGGATGCGTTGATAGAGGCTCTCGACAGCTTTAACATCCGACCAATCGTATTCTCATGGGCGCCGGATTTTGAAAGTGGCGAGTCCACCAAAGTTGTTGTGAATCAGGTGGGTACCTGGATAAACCTTCCGAAGAAATTGCCATATCCATACTCGTCTTTGCAGGCTCTTATTCCTCTTCAGTTCTTTGCTTACTATTTGGCGATCGAGTGTGGGCGGCATCCGGATAGTTTTAGGCTCGATGAAGAGCCATACCGTCTCGGTAGGCAAAAGCTTCGGGGGTGACGACACTTAAATCGGTGCTCCACGCGGTTAAAGGACAGCGTATAGCTCCTTTCTACTTCAACGATTTGGTGAAGGGCGCGTTGTTCCGCAATATGCCTACCTAGATTGTAATTTATAGCTGGGTCATCAACGGGTCGGCGTATCTGCAGTATCGACCTTTCAGTTTGGAACATCTCATCGTAAACAGGCGAGCATTCAACCGAGTTGTCTCGGAATTGCAATCGTCGAGTATGAAATGCTCTTCGGTTATGCCATTAAATTACACAGCTGAGCCTGACCGTCCCGTGTTAGGTATACGATGACCAACGGTCGAACTATTAGATGCGTCAGGCCCGACCGTCCATCTATCCACAGCCTTAGTGCTCGAATGAACGATGAAGCAGATTTTCGTATCGAGCATCTGGCTTAAGTGCGGCCCATGTCTTTCTACTCACATCTCCGAAATTAGTACTTGCTTTGGAGGATCATAACGAGGCGATCCCCTTTATTTGTGATCTCAAAAATGTAGAGAGACGCTGAAGAATTAAATTCCTATTTGCTAAGCCAGGTAACAAAGTCTGGATAAGGGTTTGGGGGGAGCCTAACGAAGAGAATAGTGATTGAAACCAATAGTTTGATTGATTCAGAAGTCGCTGCATCAAAAAGGAAAGCATCGACGTCGGATTTGAGCATGGTACTGGGGGCGATGATTCGCAGATGTGAGGCCATTTCCTCGCCAGTCAAGGTGCCATGCTCAGCATCGCAAACACGCCAAAATGGAGTGCCCTTGTTCTTTGGCCTGCAATTGATTAACGGGTATGTTCGTGACAAGGTCTAAGGATAGCAACGTGTGCAGGGGATGGTCATAAACATGTCTACGACAAAATGTGGTAAGTCTACAGACCGTAATTCGGAAAATGGTTCTCACGGGAGCTGTGTGCATATTCACGACATCAAGATTTACTCAACACTTGGTCGGAAGACGGAAGCCTTTCATCCAATTAGCGAAGGTGAGATTGGTATTTACGCCTGTGGAATCACCGTCTACGACGAAGCGCATATCGGCCATGCTCGACAGGCTATCGTATTCGACATGATTAGGCGCTACCTTGAGTGGTGCGGCTATAAGGTGACATATGTTAGAAACTTCACGGATGTTGACGATAAGATTATTAATAAGTCAAAAGCGACTGGCGTTCCGGCACTAGAGATCAGTTCCTATTATATCGAGTCGACCCGACAAGACCTCGCTGCTCTTAAAGTCAAACCGGCAAGCCATGAACCAAAAGTTTCCGATCACATTCGCGAAATTATTGAATTTGTGGTGAAACTTATTGAAAAAGGCTATGCCTACTCAAACGGGTGCGACGTCTTGTTTGATGTTTCTCGTTCTGCGGAGTACGGGAAACTTTCTGGTAGGAGATTGGAAGATTGCCTGAATGCAGAGGATGCTCGAAACAAGCGGAACCCGCAGGATTTTGCGCTTTGGAAGGGAGCAAAGCCCGGAGAACCGCAGTGGGAGTCGCCTTGGGGGCCGGGTCGTCCTGGGTGGCATATCGAATGTTCAGTGATGGCGAAACAGTACCTGGGCGAACACTTCGATATTCACGGCGGGGGGGGCGATTTGATCTTTCCGCACCATGAGAATGAAATAGCTCAGAGCGAGGCCGGAAACGGCGGACCTTTCGCAAACTATTGGGTTCACAATGGCTTAGTTAACGTAAACGGGCAGAAGATGAGCAAGAGTTTGGGCAACATGGTCAACATCAAGCAAGTCTTAGCCGAGCATCACCCCGATGTGATTCGTTTTGCTGCTCTTATACAACGGTACAACTCCCCAATAGATTTCTCGGAATCTCTGTTTCGAGCTGCAACCAAGCGAGTTTATTATTTTTATCGCTCTCTCGATCGTGTTGATGAACTCCTTGGCGAGAACCCTGCGTCTGGCTCGCATATGGGAAATGAGTTTGCTGATAGAATCATGACAAGCTTTGTCACTGCTATGGACAATGATTTTAACTCAGCAGAAGCGTTTGCGCAGCTTTTCCAATTTATGTCCCGCGTAAACGAGGAACTTGATTCCCAAAATTCTGTCGCTCAGAAGTCGGCATTTTTGACCCCCGTTCGAAAGGTCATACGGGAAATAGCTGAGGTTATGGGTATTTTTGACGAGAATCCGGCAGATTGTGTTACGTGGTTTAAGCAGTCCGGGTTGCGAAAGGCTCAACTATCTGAATCGGAAATCCAGCGAGCAATTGAGCAAAGAGAGGCCGCAAGGAGGAGGAAGGACTACAATACCGCGGATCAGATACGAGCCTCGCTCTTGTCGAGAGGCGTTGTATTACAGGACATCTCAGGCGAAGTAACCAAGTGGGACCTCAGCATTGAGTAATCGGTGATGCCCGCTTTTTGGCTGCCGCCTTTGGCGAGAGGTCTCTGGTAAGAATCTCCGGAGCTGGATTGCACCTGTGCTTTCAGTTTTATAATCGGCCTCTCGGGTGTCTGGGAAAACATCGCATAGGTTCAAACGGGTAATAACGCTCATATCCGGAGCCCCGTTGTAAGGCCAGCACCATGGCCTCGTCGGGCGATCATTGTTGCACCAATCGATAATTGTGGCTTAGCAGTATCTGCAAACCTCGAACCGTGTATTTACCGTGTAGTGACTCCTTTGCTGAGTGGATTCATAGCGTGAGAAGAAGGCGGAATAGGACCCGGCCAAGGATTCAGAAGTGTATAAAGTAATTGATCTGAATGTTTGTCGCAGCTATTGAGAAGTGGATTAACTGAGGATCTACTTTTGGATCCGCAGAAATGGAGGGAACTAACCTATGTCACACGAATCAACTATACCGGGAAATCAAAGCGATATCGACGTTGCTAGCCGTGGCGGATGTACCGAAGCCACAAGCAGGGGGACGATTCTGCCCCAAGATTTTGGGACAGGTGAGTTTGACCAATCGGACTTTGCTTCTGCGGCCGTCGGCAGCGTAAAGGCGACACTGTCAGATGCTTTGCTTGCTCTTGATCTTACACAGTTCAAGGCGGCTGAGGTAACGGAACTCAGTGGATCTTACCTGGGGAAGGTGGCAGCTACGTGCCAAACCACGAATATCGAAATGAATTAATCCCAAGCGTAACCGTACCGCTACGGGGGGCTCCCCCCCCCGTAGCTTTTTAGTGAGGATTTATGACCCAAGAGATATATTCTTCAATTCCGATCCCTGGAATGCCAGCGATATTGCATCGTCAGTTGCAATCGACCCTCATAAACGAGCTTCTGGGATTAATTGAGCGTGCTCAGGATATCTTGGGTCTCCCACTCAACGTGATTACCGAGAAAGTGAATAAACTTGCGAACCACCAAGATGCCATCAGTCCTGATGTGTACGGCTTTCATTCGAAACTCTTAAAGGCCTTAACTACGGGGGACGGTGTTCTACTAAAAAAAACTGTCACCGAGTTGTTGGAGTATCCCGCAAATTCTCTCACAGTATCTTCGTTCACGATAACGACCTTTGATGAAACGGTTCCGTCGGATAGTTCGATTCTGGATTATGTCTTTGGCTCTGAGGGGCCTCGATCAAGACGGGGTGACATGCCAGCTGTGCATCCAATCAGCGGTGATGAATTGGCCAATCAGTCCCCATACGTCGAAGAAGCGTTCCGCGTCATTCGAAATCTTGACGAAGATCTATACGAGGAACTCGAAGAGTATACTAGCTCCATCGTTCTTTTTGACGGGCGTGTGTTGGTAGGGCTTACAAGCATGCGCGCATTCGGCAAGATCTATATTCAAATCCCAGCTGTTGAATCAAGTAGAGATGAAAAAGTAGCATATTATATCGAACATATTGTTCATGAAGGGGCGCACTTACACTTACACGGCATCATGATGCATGATCGATTGGTTTTGAACCCAGACGACGAGCGATATCCAGCTCCAATTCGAGCCGATCTTAGGCCGATGTACGGAATATTTCATGCGACATTTGTGTTGAGCAGGATGGCGAGAGTGTTCAAGATGTGGAAGGAAGCATCGGGCCTACAGATCGCTACTGCGGAATATCAAAGAACAGTTGATCGTTTCGAGCGTGGTTATGAAACTTTGACGAAATATGCCCGACTCACCGATGCAGGCAAGGTGCTAGTAGCGACGTTGCGCGAAACTGCATTGATGAGTGCGATATGAACGATATCCAAAGCCAATGGCCCGCTGTGTCCGCGGTCTCAGCCACGCTGAGGCCGCACGGGTACTTTGTGGCAAAAGAAGGAGTATCAGTGTCGTGTAGAAACGGCGCTAGTGTGAATATCGTTGGCTTTGGTTTGTCGAGCGATATTCATACCGCGAAGCAGACTGCGCACTTCGAATTCCTGGAAAGGTTTTGGTCGTTCTATCCCGCTTGCGGTGGTTTGGTCGGTCCAACGACGAGGCTCCCATCCTATGCCTGGCCCGATATGTCCGAACGAAGTTCGGTTGCAGCCGGGTCGGTGCTATTGGGATTTAAAGAGCGAGGCTCAAAGAGGGACGCTACTGGACTTGCATGTGGTACTAGTATTGAGGATGCCTCGGAGAGGGCCGTGTTAGAGTTGTGCGAACGCCACATTCTTGCAAAGTTCTGGTGGAACCACGGACCCTCCCTTCGTTTGTTTCGGACACAATACCTTGGCAATGAGGGAATGGTTGCCGAATATTTCACGGTCGACACGGAGATCGAAACTCCATTCTGCCTTGTCACATTACAAATTGATGGATTGCTATGGGTTGTAGGCTCTGCAATGGCGCGTACTCTGGTCAGAGCAGCAGATAAAGCCTTTTTAGAAGCGGCGATGTTGTTTGATGCTATGTCGCAGGATCAAACTCCAGCGTACAACTCAAAATTAGCCACTAGTCGATATCAGCGGTATGTATCTGGTGATTTCGTGAAAGCGGAGGAAAAGTTTTTAAGTAAGGTGAACAGGCAAGTCGCACAGAAGCTCGCGAAAGTAGATCGAAATGATTCGTTGAACTGTATAGTGCGTGGCGTTTTAGGGGAAGCCGCCGAAAGAGTATTCATTACTCCCGTTGTCACCTGTTCGGAGTTTTCCATCGTATCTGCTTACTGTGATGGAAGTCTTAGACCCTGTGATTTTCGTGACGCACAAAGTGATCATACGGATCCGTTCTTCTAGAGATGGTTATGATTTCAAGGCCTGCCTTCATAGGGTCCCCACAAGTTAGAAGAGTCGCCCTGGTGCGCTATCAAAATTACATTACAGTCAGGGCTGGGGAATTCAATTTTTAAGCGTATTAAACAAAGACTATTAAACGAGGAGGACCATGACACATCTTGCTGACACTTCACAGAGGCGAACCGGTTATTCAGGAACGGCTCATCCTGTGGATAGCTTTAATGGGCGACAGGAGTTTTATCATGAAGCGCGCCCCGGCTATCCGAGAGAACTTCTTGATTGGCTTGAAACCGAAACGGGCCCTGTTTCAGGGAAGTGCGTGGCAGATGTCGGTGCTGGCACAGGCAAATTAGGTCGTCTCTTAGCGCACCGTGGGGCTGATGTGTCGTTTGTGGAGCCTGGAGACGACATGCGCTCCTTGATCCATCGAGATGGGCTTCGGGCCTTGAAGGGATCGGCAGAAGCTACCGGCCTCCCTGATGGAAGTATTGACCTTGTAACAGCGGCTCAATCCTTTCATTTTTTTGAACAAGGGCCCACCCGTAGGGAGTTTGATCGTATAATGAAACCAAATGCACATATTTTTCTCACATGGTATGCATTCGCGACGGAGAATGCATTCATGCGAGATTTCGATGCAACTTTGTCGAAATACACGAAAGAAACAGGGAATTTAGTAGAGCCTGATTTCGTCAAAACGCAGCACCTCGAATCCTTTTTTGGCTCGGCAGGGTTCAAGCGGTGGCATGAATATATTGTCATTCCGTATTCCGAGAGTCGATTCCTTGATCTTACCCATTCCTTTTCGTATCTGCCATGGGCTAAGAATGCGGCGCAGATTGACCTGGAGATTAGGGCAGTCTTCGATCGGTACAAAGAGAACGAGGAATTGCCAATTCGCTTCGCCTACAGTGGTTTTATAGGGCAAGAGCGAGGCGAATAAATGCATATAGAGATCTGCATCGGAGTTGAGGATAGGTAGTCCTGGTAGCCGTCCCGACGAGAGACTCATTGAGGTTCAAACCCGTGAGGTTTCCTGGGGCGCCCGGTGCTGCTGGCAGGACATTAGTCTACCCTTAGAGGAGCCTTAGAAAAGGTGGCGTGGAATGCTCCGGCACTACAGAGGTATTTTATCACCGAAATTAGCGTTGGTATTTAATCCCTAACGACCATATTAGACTTATACGCGATAACTGGCGTTTACTTCTGGTATTCGAGACCCAGTGTCCATATGTGGTGATATAGGTCGCTTAATGTCGGATCGGAGACTGACGATTTGAAGTTACCGTAGTCGAGAGTAAGAATCTCTTGTGAAAGCGCCTTTACCATTTGGGGACGAGAAATGAAGACTCGATACTTGTAATCTGAGTCGTTGGTCACCGTAATTGGCTCCTGGGGCCAGAGCTTTGTTAGAACCTCTGGTCGTCTGGCGCGTACGATTAAAAGGTCTGAATTGTTTCGATCCTGAACAATAGAGATAAAGCCGGTATTAAAGAATATCCACATAGTGCTCCTTACATCGATAAAATGGCTTGTGTGATGTCAGCCTCATCGAAGGATAAGTAGGCGGCTGTTGAGGCAGGACTGCGATGTCCCAGCGCCCGCTGTGTTTTTAAGAGATCCCGGCCAAGCCTCTCGTGGACTTTTGCAGCAAAGGTCTTTCTTGTCGCGTGGCATCCTAGTTTTCCGCTTAGTTTGGCGGCCCTAAATGCCCTTGTAAGGATGGACCAAGCTTGCTGGCGGGAGAGGGCGCGGTTTTGACCTTTTCGCGAGGTGAATAAAAACGTATCTCTCGATGCTGGAGATAGCTGCTCTATCCAAGCCCGGAGGCACTCTCTT
>JBIIYC010000280.1:0-2677 GCA_044347025.1 Bdellovibrionota bacterium | reverse complement strand
AAATAGCGCCGTTTATCGGCTTGTTTGAGCTTGCCAGCACCTTCGGCGATGTTGAGCACAATCGAAAATGATGCGCTTAAACTGATCTTGGAGTTCTCCGTTTCCCCTGGGTAGCCGGTCTCGAATCTCAACAGTAGTGACGACGAACTCCAGAGCTATGCGGTACACATCCAGCTTTTCATAATCAAGCATACTACTAGATACCGATCGCCGGGGCAGAACGTTGCTCGATCGGGTACGTTCACGTTCACGAGCACGTTCACGCGGAAATACGTGATTCATAACTGAAAACAATGGGCTATGCCCCATCAGCAGTCATTGGCACCACTCGATTCCCCGATGAGCCTGTTAGTGGTTGTTTGCCTCAACAATCGACCACTACTACTGCGCCCTCCTGACTACAACGCGAGACGTATCGTTAGTTGAACCCGAACTTTTTCTTGGCTCGTTTCCATAGACCTGTCTGGTCGCTTGCTTTTGCTCCAGAGGACCCCTTCTCCCCGCTCGCGGTGCTCTGCTCACCACCATCGTCTCGAACAGCGACTTCCTCAGAATAGTCCAGAATAAGATCCTCACTATCACGAAGCTCGAGATCCTCCTCCGACAGGCGACTCACTATCGACTGATGCTCCTTCTCAAGAGCCTCGAGGTCCTCGCGCAATCGCTTCTTCGCAGCTTGTTCAGCGTCGGTCAGTTGCTTGTGCTCTGCCGTCTTTTTCGCGATTTCTTCGCTGATCTCTGCAATCGCCTTAGGATCTCCCTGGACCTCTACGAGTCTCTTCTTGAGCTCCTCAATACCATCGGCGAGCGTTTGTATTGATGGATTCTGTTTATCCAGATCCGCTCGGAGTGCCTTGATTCGCTCAGTTACTCCCCCAACTCCTGCGCTCAACATGCCGTCAGCAGCCCCCCGGACCGGCAGATGCTCTTCTTTGGCGTGTTCATCAAAGAACTGCTTCAGTGGGACATTCGTGATGGCGCAGCTCTCCTTCCCGTTCTCAGAAAAATCACGGCGCGGATTGACCGCAGTCTCCTCGGAATGAACGGCCCATATGCGAGCAGGCCTGTCACCCCACAAACCAAGCTTCTGACAGAGCTGTAACCCTCCAGCGAGCGCCTTAAGGTCACTATTCTTCGCCTCAAAGACAACCTCGATCTTCTTAGTAGCCGGCGTCTCACTAAGTGTAGCTTGAATATCTCGAGCCTTCAGCTGCTCAAGAACGTTGTCATTCTGGGTGATAGTGACGATGTCCGTGACTTTAAGATTCGGCTTCGTCGATACCTTTTCCAAATTCGCCTGAATCCAAGACTCGATTGTGATTGGGTAGTGCTCAACCTTGAACGCAAGAAATGAGAGTGAATTCTCCAACTTCTTCGCGAGAGCCGTTTGAATTTCAGCTATTGGCTTACCATGATTCTCGCGCAGAAACTTCCTAATCTGCGTCTGCTCCATCTGCGTAATCTCCCCCTTTTGATCACCAGCCTCTGGCTTCGGGAATTTTACACGGATCTGCCTCTTACTATCGGGGCTATAGAGATCGGCTAACAAGGGCGCAACATCAATCCACGAGGTAACTTCACGGACCTCTTGATATCGGCCGGGAGCCGTACCTTCTTTAACAGGGACCGCCTGAGTAGCCTGCTTGCTGGGCAACCGCTCGCGATACGATGCTACCGCAACTTCTGTCGCTGGCTTCGGATCAACTTGTGGCGGCACAAGCTCACCTGGCTGCGACGAGCTAGAAGGAATCTGAGGACCTTTTGGATTTTTATCGTCTTCAGGTGCAAAACCACTCATACTCATTCCTCCGTTTATCTTTACTGCAATTCTTAATCCGAATCTTGGTCCACGCTCTGGTATGAATTTGTTGACCTACAGAGCTTTATCGTCGGGAGATCCTAACAAACGACGGGAGCCGACTCCACCAAAAACAACGCCGTTTCTGCGCCCTGATTTGTTCTCTGAATCGTGCGCCTCTGAAATGTAGGGTAGTGAGCACCCTTTCTTCACACAGCCCGCTAGAGTGGCTTTTTGGTCAATGAACGCGGAGCGCGCGGGAGACGCGGAGCGTGCCGCCAGGTATGTCCCTTACCATGCTCTGTTCCTTAATCCACTGCCTCCCGAGCGTTGCTCTCCGAACAATAACCACAAAGTTCCTGCTGCGGTCTCCGCGTTTTCCGCGCCTCCGCGTTCTATAGCCGGAATGTTCGGATAGTGAATGACACCCAAGAGCGTATCCGCTGTGCCGTTGAGCGAGAGCTCAGCGCTACGTTGCGCTAGCACCAGAAACGCTTCGAAGCTGCGCCCTCCTGAGTCTTTATGAGTACGAGCGTGAAGAGATCCGACAGCTAATGAGCTCAATGCGGCTAAGCGGCTGCAGCACTCTCCATCTTAGGAGAGTCAAATACCATCGGCTCCGGCATCGGCTTCTGATGCTGGAATTCCATCGATATTTCGCACTGTCGCCCAAGCTGCTCTTGAATCTTCTGCGCAATCACCGCACAGACAGAGTCATGTGGAAGCATCGAGAGGAGAAGATGTGCTCCGGGTCCTCCAAAGCGACCAGCTATCGTTTGAGCAAAGATAGGATCAACTTTGCTGGTTTGGAACGTAGCAGCAAGAATCGCTCCGAGGTCGCTCGGTTTCAGCAACGCGCTGGTGCCAGTGGAATCAAAC
>JBIIYC010000279.1:0-2686 GCA_044347025.1 Bdellovibrionota bacterium | reverse complement strand
AGAGTCATTTCTTGATCGAGTTCCACTGTATGAACGCACTCGTAATTACGATCGAGGAACACATCAGAACGTATCGCGGCTCTCCCACTGGATTCGATATCGAGTCATATCGGAGGAGGAGGTCGTCGAAGCCGTTCGCTCGCGTCACTCCTCCGCCGCATCGCAGAAATTTCTTCAAGAGGTGCTGTGGCGGACCTATTGGAAGGGGTGGCTCGAGATGCACCCATCAGTATGGACTCGTTACGCCGCGGAATCCAAACGTCTCGCTGATGAGTATCACCTTGACGAAGCGTACCAAGCCGCGTGCGAGGGACGAACGAAGCTTGCGTTCTATAACGACTGGGTCAACGAGCTAGTCCACACCGGTTACCTCCACAACCACACCAGGATGTGGTTTGCGAGCGTGTGGATCTTTACACTCCGACTCCCGTGGCAACTCGGTGCTGCATACATGTATCACCATCTACTCGATGGGGATCCAGCCTCTAATACGTTGTCGTGGCGGTGGGTCGCGGGGCTCCACACCAAAGGAAAGATCTATGTCGCGCGTCCCGACAACATCGCGACCTACTCTGATAGACGATGGACTCCCAAAGCGGGAGACCTAGAACTTGAGCCCACACCACTTCCATCAGATGGCCCCGACCCTCTCGTGCCACTCCTTGACGTGACAAACACTTCCCCTGCCCGCGGCGCACTAGCTCTACTGCACGACGACGACCTGTCGGCAGACATCTCTCCTGAATTTTCACCCCACGATCTCTCGTATGCGGTGCTTGATGTCGAGCGGAATCACCAGAGCGCTGCCGTCGCACGGCACGTGAGTGCCCTGCGAGCAGATACGGCACACCGGACAAGAGCTCGCGTTGTGCGCTCGGCGGAAGATATTGCGGCGCTGGCCGCAGAAGCCGGAGTCTCAACGCTGCACTCAATGCTCCCGCCACTCGGTTTTGAACAGTCGGCGATTGAGCGCCTCTCTGAGGCTCTGCTGCAGAAAGGCATCTCTATAACGTGGCACCGCCGGTCATGGGATGCACAATATATGCCGCTGGCTCGGAGTGGATTCTTTTCGTTTTGGGAACGGGTACGGGAAACAATTGAGTGAACTGACCAACGCTCGGTCTCTGAAGCGAGCGTTGTTAACAGGTACTATGACTGATCGCATGTGCCCTGAAGCGCGCCAAGCACTTTGCGGAGGAGCTTCTCATTCTCCTCTAAGGACCGGATCGGTGGAACGCCTTGCATCGCACCACCAGAGAGCTGGGCAGCCACGGAGAGCTTCACCTTTTCTGTTCCTCGAATCACCTCACCGTGTAGAGACGCGATCTGCGATGCGTCGCCTGCATATGCCCGAGTTGAATATTCTTTGTTCTGTAGCAGTGTAATCGCTCGCTCAAGTCGGCTCTCAATCTCTGAGAGTGGCAACGCCGCAGTAGATGCTCGGTCCGGAGTCCCCAAAACGCGGGCAGCGGCGCTGTGCGTGAGGCCAGTAGCGGCGATGCACACCTCTCCAGTCAGTCCAACAACTACGCTCCCCATGACTCGGCTTACCTGTTCCGTGCTATTTGTCGTTGTTAGAGCCATGGTTTAGGTCCTCAATATGTGAGCTGTGTACACAGTGATACGCGGCCTGAAGTCGCTTGAGCTTTTCCGACTCATCTATTGAATCGCACAGGAGCAGGCGCTCAAGCTCCGCGAGTACGGCCTCGGTCAATTCCTGCGTAACGTCCTCTTCTTTCATATCTATACGGCGTCTCCGATACCCTCGCTACGATAACTGCTTCTCACGTCTTGAACAAACCGCTCCACAAGCCGGTGGGTTATGTGCGTCCGAATCTACTCCTGTAGGATGGTTTTTGACGGAATTGGACGCATATCGACGTTCGATACTCTCAGACCCAGCTTTCCCGACCGGATTCTCATCGTTTACTCTCCTTTTTTGCGGCTTCATCAGCCGGAAGACACGGAACCGGCGATGCCGGAACTCTACGCAGGAATCCTCGGCCTTCACGCTGTGCGACGATTCAATTTCGGAATCTTGATTTAGTGCGGAACGAGCACATGGCGAGCCTTACCAACGATCCCTTTCAGACACAGCTCAATAAAGCGATCGAGGCTTTTCGCGCCAGGGATTTTTCCCGAGCCCTGGAACACGCCCTTCGCGCAAAATTGATACACGACCGGAGTGCGAACCAGCAAAGAACTCCTGCGCTAGTGACAGCATGCAACGCCCTTACCCAAAAGCTGGGTGAATTCATCAAGGACTGTTCACGGCGATGCGAAACCGTTGGAGCTACGCAGAAGAGCCAAACGCCTAGTGGACTTAGTTCCCTGAAAGCTCCACCTGCTCAGCCGTACATTCCTCAGCGAGAGTCAGGTCGATCACCGGCTCCCCCCAAGGAACGGCGCGCCCCACCTACAAAAGACACACCTATTGAGCTACGGCTTTTCAAGGCGATACAGGACCACGGGCGGCTTCCCGCACCGGAGAAACAGTTTCGATTCACCAAAGATGGCAAGCTTCTCACTATCGCGGACTTTGCATACACACGAGAAAAGATCGCCATCTTCTGTGATGGATTTCGCTATCACGGAAATAAAGATGCCCTTGCCTCTGACGCGGAGAAGAGAAACGAGTTACAGGCGCATGGATGGATAGTCCTTACATTCTGGGGCAAGTATATCT
>JBIIYC010000104.1:0-9336 GCA_044347025.1 Bdellovibrionota bacterium | reverse complement strand
CAGATAGCTCGCGCTGTTGAAACGATCAAGACGAATCCAACCAGCCGTCGTATCGTGGTTATCTCGTTTAATCCGGCCGACCTGCCGGAGGTCGCGCCACCAGCGTGTCACACCCTTTTCCAGTTTTATGTCTCGGGCGATAAGCTTAGTCTGCAGCTGTACCAGCGGTCTGCGGATCTTATGCTCGGAGTGCCATTCAATATCGCCAGTTACTCGTTGCTTCTGATGATGGTCGCGCAGGTAACAGGCCTCCGCCCGTATGAATTCGTGCATACCTTCGGAGATGTGCATATCTATTCCAATCACGTTGAAGGCGCTAAGATTCAGCTTGAGCGAGAGCCACGCCCGCTGCCAACGATGAAGCTTAATCCGGCAGTGACGGATCTCTTTAGCTTTCAGTACGAAGATTTTACCCTTGAGGGATACAATCCGCACGAGCGTATTCAGTTTGCGATCGCAGTATGATCGGTGGCGTGAAGGTGGCTGCGATCGTTGCCATGGATGAGCAACGAGTTATCGGAAAACACGGCGCCTTGCCGTGGCATCTTCCGGAAGATTTGGCCCATTTTCGCAAGCTCACGAGCGGTAATCCGGTTGTGATGGGGCGAAAGACCTGGGATTCCCTCCCACCGAAATTCAAACCGCTTCCCGGTCGCACGAATATCGTTATTTCACGCGAAGGATCGGACCTCGTTCTTCCCGAAGGGGTGCTACGAGCGTTCTCGCCCACTGCAGCGATTGAGATCGCGTGCAGCGTGGCGCCGGAAGGTTCAACAATCTGGATTATCGGTGGCGCTGAGATCTACAAATCGACACTACCGATGTGCGATGAAGTGCACCTGACAAAAGTTCACGGTGTGCATGAGGGGGATGCTTGGCTTCCTCCGTTCGAGGACGGCTACGCCCTCAGCGGAGAGACCGCTGGTCAGCAGTGCACGTTTCAGGTGTATTCGCGATTGTAGAATTACGGGATCTTGGTGGGGCGCTCGCCATGAAAAGGATGAGAGTCCGTACAACCATGATAACCGTATGCAAGTGATGTAACACCGCAGCAGATAATCGGCACACACGAATCCCCATCACCCTCTCCCAGCGGAACGATTGGTTCTACTGGGAGAGGAGCGCCGAGGTGCAGATTGGGCGGGGAGGTTAGTAAACGCGGAGGCGATAGCCACTGCCCCAACCTCCCTTCGGAAACTGTCCTCCTCCAAATCCACCGTAGTAGGGGACGGGAGGGAGCCGGTATCCGCCGCCGTATCCGCCGAATCCACCGTAGGTGGGGCGGGTAACAGCGTTGCCGATGAGGGCGCCCGCGGCGGCGCCCACCAACGTACCCGTCATTTGACGATTGTACGCATCCACTTGCGGGTTGTAATACCCGCCCTGATAGGGGCTTTCGCAAGCCACCAGAAGCATGGCGAGAGCTCCCGCCATGATGAGTTTGACTGTCTTCATGTGTTTGATGGTTAACCGATGACCTACCGGGGTTGAAAACCCTCGGAGACAGACCGTTCGGTTGCACGGACTACCCATATGAAATTGTGAAAGCCGGCAAGTACCCGAAGGATACTCCACCCTACTCGGAGTATGAAGGGTTTTCCAGGTCGTGTGACATAGCGGATCAGCCAGATATCGCAGGGTTACCGACGACAGGTCACGGGGCAGACCGTTCTGCGCATATCGGGAGAGAGCGCTCCATCGAGGAGCTGGTAGGGCCCACGATCAGATGACGACTCAAAACACCAAACTAGGAACACCCGCGTCAGAGCAGTGTCTGTCGTGTTGGCAACAATTGGTGGGCCCCCAAGATATCTCCGTCCAGCGGCTCCACGATAGGGCCCCTGAGCTAACGACAGCTCTCGGTGCATTGATGACTCCGGTCGTTATTCACCGAGATTGGCCCGAGCGGTTGGCTCCGCTTCGTGCGCGCGACCTGCGTCTTCCCACTGCTCAAGAGAGTAAGGATTCGCTGTGGATCTCCCCGGAGGGGATGCAGGAGGTTCGCGACTATACCTGTTATGAGTGCACCGATCTTCGGATTGCGGTTGTGCAAGCAAATGGAGAGCTTCTCGTTGCCTACTGTCGTCGCACAGATCCGCATCGAGATCCGGAAGCACTACGAACTCCTGAGATGTCCCCCTGGAGTGAGGTTCATACCGCGCCGATAAATGATTTCCTATGGCCGATTGGTGGGCGCAGAATGTCTCCAGGGCCAGGCTCGCCGTTAGCATCGTGGTTTACTGAGTATCATTCCGCGCTCTTGAAGGCGCACATGGAGGCGCATGTCGAACCCCAGGATGTTCTTGGAATATACGACCTCGGCTTAGGTAGAATGGAGTATCGCACCTCAATGCGGTATCGGGGTTGGGGAATCGATGGAGAAGGGGCGCTTCGACAGGAGATACGGAATGTCGAGATGCCTCATCCACAGCAGACACTGGGACGGAATTTCGTCATTCTCGTAGATCATGCATCCGTGAGATTGCAGGGAAATGAATCGGTGCGAGATATCCAGTGGATCGCAAGTTCGGAGTATAGTCTCCCAGGTGTGCGCGAACGATTCACGCACTACGAGCAGCAGTTCCTTGATGCCCTATTTGATGGATGGGCGCAGACCCGCGCTGGCGAACTAACGCTTAAAACTTTCCCCTCAAAATAGCTGACGGCGCTTCTTTGTCTCGCTCGTGAGTGTCTTTTTACCAGAGAGCACGGTTGCGATAACTTTGATGTCTTTGATGTGGGTTGGTGCCACACTTTGTGGATCTTCTGCCAGCACCGCGAAGTCTGCGAACTTACCCGGTTCGATGCTGCCTACTTTATCCTCAACTCCCAAGGTGTATGCTGCATCAATCGTCACCATTCGAAGCGCCTGGTAGGGAGAGATCCTCTCAGCAGGAGCCTCCGTCTTACCAGAGTAGAGTTCAGAGCGGGTCACCGCAAACCATACGTGGTGGAGTGGCAGGGGTGCGGTTACGGGAGTATCGGAGTGCATCGATGTAATTACACCCTCCTTCACCAGGTTTCCTATGCGTGTTGCAACCGATGCACGATCGCTTCCAAGGCTATCTTTCTGGATGTGGGCGCGAGCATATACGTACGAGGGATTGACGCTCACGACGGCGCCCAGCTGTTTAATCTTGCGAACGTTCATGCTTGACGAGATCCCGTAGTGCTCAAAGGTGAATCGGTGGTCAAAGCGTGGTCGGCGGTTCTGAAGAAGCTGTAATGCGTTCGCCGTGTACTCATTGCCAATACTTCCATTGGAGTGGACGTGGATGTGAAATCCGGCGTCCCACCACGGAGAGAGGGCTTCCGCGAAATCGTGAGGGGTCTTGTTGAAGATAACTCCCTCATGCCAATCGACGTAGGCCGGATTCTGCACCATCATCGTGTTTGAAAGGTAGGCGTCGTCACTAAAAAACTTCACTCCTTTGAAGATCAGTGTATCGGAGCTGTTCTGCTCCAGCTCTTGCACTTTCTTGATTGCGTCATCACCGTAGGTCTGCGTGAAGAGTAAGTTGTTCGAAACCACCACTGTGCGCTGATTAATCACCGGTGATGTTGAGAACTTTTTGAACAGCGCCAGCTCCTCGTCGATATTGAGAGCGCCAAAATCCAGCTCGCTCATCGTCGTAATGCCGCTCTGTTGGGAGAGGTCGCTTACGTATTGGAAGTTTGCCAGCGCTTTTTCGGGAGTAAGGAGTTCCTTCATCACCGGCCCCAGCATATACGTCGAGGCGAGGACCCCATAGAACTCTCCGGTCGGAGCGCCATCGGCCCCGATCGTGGCGCCAAGTACCTTTTTAGCCTCCTCAGGCTGAATGTTGAACGTGCGGAGCGCAGCCGAGTTCGCAAACGAGTTGTGCTCTGAGGAGTCCCATACAACGATTGGTCGAGTTGTTGAAACGCTATCCAGAAGCTCCTTATTGAGGGGCTTTCCGATCGCGGAGATGTCGTAGCCCCATGAAACAAGGAGCTCGGTCGGATTCGTCATGGCATCAGAGTATTTCTTAAGCTGCGCTAGTGCCGCCTCTTGCGATCGTACTCCGGGGAAGTCAGGGCCGTATGGACTTGGAAGTGGTAGGTACGTGAGGGGAGGTTGGGAGAGGGTCGTGCCTCCGATGAGTGGATGGCCGTGGGCTTCAACGAAGCCCGGGTAGATCACCTTGTCGGCGAAGCTACGGTCGATCGTGTGCGGGTATTTGTCGAGCCACGGCTTGAGGTCGGCGAGAGAGCCGACAGAGAGAATCTTTCCATCAGCGATTGCGACCGCAGAGGCCTCCGGGATCGCTGGGTCCATGGTGACTATTTTTTTGGCAACGAGGACCGTAATCTCCGTTGGTTTGGCCATGTATGGGGTGATTGATTCGGCATCGACGGGCGTCGAAACTGATACCAAGAGACAGCTGGCCAGCAGGATAGATCGAAAACGTTTCATAGCGGGGGAATCTTTTATAGTCGTTGAGAACTAGCACATTCCAATACAGCTACGAGTGCCAGGCAAGAGGAAAGCAGCTGGTCACGAAACCGTACATGATTTGGGTGCCGACCGGTGGCTTACGGTAATCCCGTCACCAGCGTTGTCGGCCAATACACGAGATATGCACTCAGTGCGCTCACGGGGATCGTGAGTGCCCACGCCCACAATATTCGTACGGTGATACCCCAGCGAACGGCCGAGAGGCTCTGGCTTGCTCCGACCCCCATAATGGAGCCGCTAATGCAGTGGGTTGTAGAAACGGGGAGGCCGAAGTGTGATGCTGAAAAGATGACGGCGGCTGCTGCTGTTTCTGCCGCGAATCCGTGTACGGGTTTGAGGTCGATGATCTTCGTGCCGAGTGTCTTAATGATCCGTACACCTCCAGCCGCTGTGCCAAGACCCATCGCGGCGGCACTTGCGAGAATCACCCAGGTTGGGACGACGAGCTGACTTCCACTCATCGTGACTGCTCCATACGCGACGAGTGCCATGGTAATAACACCCATGGTTTTTTGTGCGTCGTTACTACCGTGGGAGAGCGCCATAAATCCAGCGGACACCATCTGTAGTCGACGAAAGAGGGTGGACACTTTCATGGGCGCGGCATGTCGGAATATCCAGTAGAGTGCCATCATCAAGACGAACGCCACCAGCAACCCTACGATGGGGCTCAGAATGAGGCTGGAGACGATCTTAACCATGCCGGCTCCTTGGATCGATGCAATTCCTTTGTGCGCGATACCGGCTCCAAGAAGCCCGCCTACCATCGCGTGCGATGAGGAGGACGGGATTCCGAAGTACCACGTAACGAGGTTCCAGAGGATGGCGCCGGTGAGAGCGGCTAGCACTACGACCAGTGAAATGGCATCCGGAGTAATGATTCCCTTGCCGATGGTAGTCGCTACAGCGGTCCCGGTGAGTGCGCCCACAAAATTAAGCAGCGCGGCGAGCAGGATAGCAGTGCGAAGCGGTAATACCCCTGTACTTACAACCGTCGCTATCGCATTGGCTGTGTCATGAAAGCCATTGATGAAGTCGAAAATGAGGGCAACGACGATGACCGTGATGACAAGGGTAAGGAGCATACGTCACGAATTCTTGATGACTATCGTTGAAAGTTGCCCCCCGACGTCATCGCAGAGGTCGAGAGTCTGTTCTAATCCCTCCAGAAATTCCTTGTGCTTGATGAGTCGGATCGCATCCGTTTCGTGCTTGAACATCTCCGCAGTTCGCTGACGGAACACATGGTCGCCCTGATCCTCCAGTGCTTTGATATTCTTGCAGTGCTTGCGAATCTCAATATGACTATTCTTCATCGGAATTTGCGCTACCGCCGCAACGACCTCCGCGGTGGCGCTCTGTATCAGGGCAGCAAACTCGGCGCTTCCGGCGGGGAGGTCCTCCATCGCGTGCACAATAATCTGGAGAGCTGTTGAGCAGATCTCGTCGGTGATGTTCTCTAATTCAGAGCCGAGGTTGTATATATCGGAGCGATCGATCGGGGTTACAAACGTCCGGTTGAGCTCTTTGTAGACCTCTATTATCACGAGATCTGCTTGGTGCTCGACCTCCTTGATCTTGGCGACGATCGCTTCCCGCGCTTTGACGTCCGGAGCCGCTACGCAGTCGACAAAGAGCGTCCCAGCGTCACGTGCCGCTTGAGCGAGTTTATTCAGAAGATCAAAAAAGTGCTCTTCCCGGGGAAGAAGCCATTTGATTGCACGGTCAAGCCACATATGGTGTAAGCTCCGGGATAATAATCAAGAGTAGCTGGTCTCTTCCTACCTCAAAAGTACCGTGATTGGGTAGTGAATATGATACTCGGTGTGCCACGTGTGCGTCATTCGATGCCCCAACACGTTCCTCCGTCCCCGGTTAGTGTGGTCGCGTGACGCCGAGACGCCGAGACGCCGACAACGCCTAGACCGTAGGGTGATCCCGGTTACATGCGTGTTACTCGAGCAGAGCTTTTAAACCTTGGTAATCCGTTTTCCCAGTTCCGAGAACCGGCAGTTCCTTGAGGGCTCGAATCTCGGAGATGTGGACGATGTGCGGAAACCCGCCCTCACGCAAACACTCGTTAGCGAGCTCAGTTGAAAGTGACCCGGCAACAAATGCGACCAGGCGAGGTCTCCCGTCTCCTTCGGTACCTTGCGCGAGCACCGCGATCGTTGGCGCTCCGTCGGGAGCGGGGAGCTTTTTGTGGAGAGCTTCTTCGATCGCCCCTAAGCTGATCATCTCGCCGCCTATCTTGATGAAGCGTTTCATGCGTCCTGTAATCACGAGGTTTCCATTCTCGATCTTTCCAAGGTCTCCCGAGTTGTACCAGCGCTCACCGTTGTGCTCGATAAAGGGGTCGAGTGTTGGATCGAGATACCCGTGAAAGATGTTAGCTCCTCGAATCAAGATGAGTCCCTGCGCGCCGTTCGGAACTGCTTGGTGCGTCTCTGGATGAACTATTGCGAGCGACACCCCTGATAGAGGGCGGCCGACCCCGATCCGTTCTTCGTGTGGCCTTCCGACACTAACGACCGGGCTGCACTCGGTGATTCCATACCCTTCGAGCACCGCGGCTTCGGGGTTAATGGCTCTGACCAGGTCAAAGAGCTCCTGCGGGGCTCGCTCTGCACCCGAGACGAGCGCGCGCAGCGTGCGAAATTGGGCCGGCTCTCCAGCCTTGATGATTGACCTTAGGAAGGTGGGTGTTCCTGCCGCAACTGTTGCGCCCCATCTATCGATCGCCTTGGCGATTTTACGACTCTCGTTCGGGTTCGGATGGTACGCGACCCGTAGTCCGGTAACTAATGGCAGGATGGAGCAGATCGTGAGGCCGAAGGAGTGGAATGGGGGTAAGAACCCGAGTAGCACATCGCTGCTGGTGATCTGAAACGCTTCGAGAACTCCGCGCACGTTTGAGAGTATGTTTCGGTGTGAGAGGGGAACTCCTTTCGGTAGCGCCTCGGAGCCACTGGTGAAAAGCACCACGGCCGGCCCATCGGACGCGGTGTTTGCTTGCCCGAATGCTTGCAGGATCTGTGGTGTTGATTCTCGCGCGAGCCGCTTGGCCGCAAGTTTTGCCTTGAGGGTGAGGCTTGCCTTCACATCCTCCAGGAGTACGAAGCGGTTCTCAAGGAATTCGAGATCGGTCGGCACGATGTCGAGGAAGCTCTCTGCGGTAAAGATGGCAGTCAGACCGGTTGATTCGCAGGCGTGCAGGAGCGATCGTTTGCCAGCCGTCCAGTTAAGAAAGACCGGAACCTTTCCTGCAAGGATAGCCGCCATGGTGATGAGTGAGCTCGCAACAGATGCAGGGAGCAGCACACCGATGTGGGTGCCGGAGATGGTGCTCATGTACTGCGCTAAGGCTATCACGCTTGTTTTGAGGGTATCCCACGTCAGGACACCACTTCGTTCATCGCCGATCGCCGCGTGTGTGCCGAATCGCGCGCACGTTAGCAGAAATGCTTCAGCGATAGTTGTCTCAGAGCATAGCTCGGGAAGTGGACGCTCTGATATCCGCTGGTGCCACAATCGCGGCACTTGAAATTCAGGCTTGAGGCTTTTTGAACTGAGTTGGCCCATGCCAGCTCGTAATAGAGAGCCCACTGTGAGGAGCTCCGCAAGTTCGACATCGTGGGCCTCGAACTCACGGTCGAGCCACAGCAGCAACTCGGCCATCGTCAGGGAGTCCATTCCGAGATCGTCACTGAGCTTGGTATCTACGGTGAGGGTAGTAACGGGGACGTTGGCTACTCGTGCGACATGCGTAAACACCGCTTCTTTCAGGTGGGGTGGAACATTCTCCAGGGGCGTGTGGTCGGCTGTGCGCTCCGGAAGCGTGGGCAGATCGGAACACACAAAACTGTGAGAAATGAGGGTAGGGGACTCGGGGTGGGGGGCGTTGTAGAACGCTTCGAGGTACTTGTTTATTGCGAGCGCATCCCTTTCGCGCGGAAAATCCGCTGGATTACATACGAACTCCAGCGAAACAGGCCTGCGAGGGGTAAACACGATCAGATTCTGAGCGAGGATTCTGAGCCCTTTGAGGATCGTGCGACCCACATCGGGGGTAGCTCCCCCGGTGACAGCCTTCGAGAATATGCTTCCGTACAGTCCACGAGTGCGAATGAGAACGATTGGGAGATCAGGACAGGCCCGCATAATTGCTGCCACGCCAGAGGCGCCTCCGATTCGCTCCAGCCCAGTTACTGAGAGTCTCCCTGAGGGATACATGAGGATGTTGTCGCCATATTTAAGCGATGTGATGATCTGCTCCAAAGTGCGTTCGATCCGTCTGCGCTTGTATGGTCCTGAATCGAACTCCATATCAGCCATCGGAATGGCGCGAATTCTGGTCATTACCGGATTGAGGATTGAGAGCTTGTACATCGACTCCAGCACCACGGGTCTGGGGTGGAGGAGGTCCCAGAGATAGGTTGTAACGATAACTGGGTCGATCTCGGCCGGATGGTTGGGTAGGATCAGGACGCCCCGCGAGGTGTCTAGGGTCTCTAGCCCTGCTACGGAGATGCGGTAGCGGAGGCCGAGGAGTCGTTTTACGAGGTTTGAGAGCATATCCGTAACCTTTCCCGAGGATTTCCCCTAGGGCAAGGGACATTTTTCTCGACTAGTCGAGTCTGGATTGGATTGGGGCTAGGACTGGCTTGCCGGGCCTAAGGTATCCGAGTTCTTGATCTGCCAGCAATAGCTTTACGGGCAGCCCTTACTTGGTGTAAGCTCCCCGGCGCTTGTGCGCCTTTAGCTCAGTTGGATAGAGCATCTGGCTTCGAACCAGAGGGTCGGGGGTTCGAATCCCTCAGGGCGCATTCCTTATTCTTCCATCGAAATCATCTCCA
>JBIIYC010000138.1:0-7169 GCA_044347025.1 Bdellovibrionota bacterium | reverse complement strand
TGCTTCTTACGATAGATTTCGGAACCACGAACGTAAAGGAGCTCACCGTAGCGCGCGAGCTTGGGTTAAAAACGGTCGTTGTTGATCACCATCACATCAGCGCAGATCCTCCGCCGGCAGATGTATTCGTTAACCCACATCAAAAAGGGTGCGGGTTCGCAAAAGGGATTGCATGTGCAGCAGGACTTGCGTGGTACCTCGTCCTTGCCCTTCGCAAAGAGCTGGGTGCGACAAGTGCTGATCCCAAGAATTTCCTAGACCTTGCCTGTCTGGGGACTATCTGTGACATGGTGCCCCTTGTCGGCGTTAATCGTGTGATCGCTAAGCGCGGATTAGAGGCTCTGTCTGAAACGAGGCGGCCAGGACTCAAGGCGCTGCGAAACGTTATCGGCATTCGGGGCAATGTTGGTTGTAGCGATGTTTCGTTCGGTATTGGGCCCAGACTCAATGCGGCCGGCCGAATCGTTCATGGCGAACTCGTTGTTGAGCTGTTAACTACTCACGACTCTGATAAGGCTGAGAAGCTTGCACGTCAATTAAACGAGCTAAATGGTGAGCGACAGGCGATCGAAGCTGCGGTGAAGGAGGAAGCCATCGCGCAGATAGCGCGAAGTGGTGGTCCTGACTGGGGCTTGGTTGCGTGGCATGAAGAGTTTCACACCGGCGTTATTGGAATCGTCGCGCAAAGGCTTGTTGAGCACTACTATCGCCCATCAGCGGTGATGGGAATGGATACTCCAGGAGTTTGGAAGGGCTCAGTTCGCGGCATTAAGGGTTTTAGTGTCGTTGCAGCGTTGGGTGCTGTGGGTGAGCATCTTATCAAATTTGGTGGTCATGAAGGTGCTGGTGGGTTCTCCGTCGCCGAGGAGAAGCTTCAAGATTTTAAGGCGGCGTTCATTGAAGAGTGTAAGAAGCGTTTGTCGACGATAGAGACCACTCCGTTTGTTGATGCAGATACCGTAGCGACTCTCGATGAGTTCACGGTTCCGTTGGTAAAAGAGCTAAGCAATTTGGCTCCGTTCGGTGTGGGGAATCCGGCTCCAGTTGTTGTGTTTAAGAATCTCCTGGTAAAGGAGGTAAAGGTTCTGAAAGACGCCCACATGAAGATCCTCTTTAGTGACGGGAAGCGTTTTGTTACGGGAGTTATGTGGCGTCAGAAAGAGCATCCTGCCCTTCGGCCAAATGCCTACGTTGATATCGCTTGTAAGCCCGATATTAGCACCTTCAACGGCACAACTGAGCTGCAAGCGGTGCTGCAGGCTGTTGAGGAATCGTCACGGAAGTAATCTGCTCAGATCCTGATCGGGCTCGTGCACACTACAACTCCCAATTGAGATATGTGCAACTGCGCGTGCCTCGCGGACCTCCTTGGAAGAGAGCGAAAGGCCCTCGAATGAAAGCTCTTCGGATGACAAAAACGGCCGCATTGAGTCGTTTCTGAGCAGTTGTGAGAGCAGACTCTCTGAAGCCGACTCACCTCGCGCTCGCCGCGCGCACACCGCAGCCGCCACGTTTAAGAATCCCATCGGAAACGGATGCCTCTGCGGCTCAACAAGTGGGTGATGCAGTCCTCCGGTGACCTTATACGGAAGTCGGGCGTCTGCCGCCGCAGCGATGGCCGCGGCCAATCGATCGGGCCCGATACCGGTAGGGCCCGTGCACCGGCATTTGAGCGCCACCGTGGTTCCGTGACTTCTTATGATCTCTACAACCGCCTCGAGCGAGTCCCGCCATCCAGCAGTCGAAAGATCGGGTTCGACAGCAAGAAGGGCGCCGAGGCGTGTTGCCAGCGGCGCATAGTGGGTGAGGAGTTGCGGAAGGGAATCTGGTGTTACCTTTACTTCGATTGAAGCGATACGGATATGCGGTGTCTCTTGTAGCGTGGCGTCTGCATCCTCAACGTTTGAAGTTGCGAGTACGCACACAGATACCGGCCGGCTAAAGCCGGCGGTGGTCAGAAGCTCCGGAGTCAGCCTACGGAGATAACCGATGTCGAGTACGAGATCGGCTCCCACCATCCATGGGCGTTCAAGGCTGTTAGCGAGAGATGCGCTCTCGGAGAGCGCATCGGGAAACGATCGCTGCGCAGGTGGAAACATTCCCGCGTAATCAAAGAGGTGATGAAGAAGAATGTCGAGAGATGATTCTGGATTAAACGGGATCATCTCGTGAACCCCCGTCACCTAATCTGCCGAACACGTTGATCAATGGTCCCAAAAATATCGACTCCATGTAAGCGCATCGAGATCTGAACTCGATCCCCATCGCGAAGGTACTGCGTCGTTATTGAACCAGTTTTAATTTTTTCAAGCATGCGCTGCTCAACGAGGCAGCTAGAGCCGACTGATTCATCTCGGTTAGAGATCGTGCCGCTGCCGAGGATGGTTCCTGCGCTCAAGGGGCGCGTTTTTGCTGCATGTTCGATCAGATCAAAGAATGAGAAGTGCATCTCGCCGGCATTTGGAGTTCCGAATACCTTTCCATTGATGCGGGTCTCAAGAGGGAGGTGTACGCGCCCATCTCGCCAGGCATCTCCTAATTCGTCGGGCGTTATCACAAATGGCGCAAACGCCGATGGGGGTTTGCCGTGGATGAAGCCAAAGCCGGTTCCTACCTCGCGAGGGATCAGCTCGCGCAAGCTTACGTCGTTCATGATGGTGAGGAGTTTTATATACGGCGCTGCTTCGGAGGCCTTCGTGCCCAGCGGCACATCACCGAGTATGACGCCAACCTCTGATTCAAAATCCATCCCGTCAGAAGGATCGCGCAGCGGAATATCATCCGTGCCTGAGAGTAGATTGTCGCTCGCTCCCTGGTACATCAGTGGCACTGTATAGAGATCTTCCGGCGGTTCAGCGTTTCGCGCTTTGCGAACGAGGAGAACGTGCTGTACAAAGGCGCTGCCATCAAGGAAGGCCCATGTGCGGGGGAGGGGAGCAAGGAATGTTACACTCGATACCGCCGTTCGGTTAATTGGAGCGCCACTTCGAAGCTGTCCGTCGATACGTTGAAGGATCGGAAGTGCCTCATCCCATCGTTCAAGTGCACGAAGAAGTGAGATTCCAGAGAGAGGTGTCCCGTCCGAGAATGTGTCGGAAGGATGTGGTAGTGCGATCGATTGGTGGTCGGGAGATACAACGGCGAGGAGTCCATCGCATGAAGCGGGAGTTTTGATGGAGGCGAGGATCATACCACGAGGCTCCTTGGTATCGGTACGTCGGCTTTATTGTACCATCTGGTTCAACTGTGAAGCTACGAAAAAGACGTTAGCCCGCACGTTACAAGAAACTGCGTTGGTAGAGCGCCGATATTGGCGCTCTGGGTGGCTGGCTTCATGCAAGATGCTGATTAGGCCTTTCTCCGGGCAAGTGCTGGTTGCTCGGGCTCAGTGACAACGCTGCGGATCTTATCTTCTAGGTTGTTTACCACGCTGGCCATATTAGCGGCTGCTTTTTGTATCGCGGTGAGCGCCTGCTCTGCTGTTGGTGAAAGCCCCTGGCTTGCGTGTGCGACGAAGGCCATTGCAACGATCTCTTGAAGCGGATTGTTCAGGTCATTTCTGATGTCGGCGCCAAGGGACGCAATATTTCGTTGCCCAAACTGTGGTGCCGCAAACGGCTGTCGCGAGTTAACACGACGGAGCTCTACGAATCGATAGCCTGGATGGGAACCTAGTTCGGAGCGCGTTGTTGTGAGATCGCTCAGGATCACAAGCTCTGGCGGTGGCTGCATCAACTCCAGTGACTCGTGGAGCTTGGAGAGAGGGCCATCGGGAAGGGTCGAGCTGGAGAGGATGATATCGATCTGTCGGCGCTTCAACATCCACAGCGCTAAGTGTAGCGTCGGCGCAAAGAGGATTGAGCTACCAGGAAGGGTACGCGAGAGCTCTATGGTGATCTCCTGGGCCATCTCTTGGCTTGCATTTACGACAAGCACAGTAGCCCCGCTCACGCTGGGCGAAGTGTCAAAATCTGAAACGGAGGTTGTTTTTGCTTGGGATACAGGGCTTGGGGTGGAGCCAATAAAGGGATCTTGGTACTCCACGCGTCGCATCTCGCGGTCTACGGGCCGGATTACGCGCACGTCGTTCTCGCACGGCACGTCCTTGATAACCTTGTCGTGCGTGAGGGTTACGGTGCGACGCCTAACTCGCGGGGTATCAAAACTGCTCGACATACAAACTCCCATCAAACTTCCTTGGTTAAGATGAGGGGAGGGCGAACGGGGGTTCAAAAAGTTGAGCGCTAAGCTGCTGATATTTCAGCAGCGCTCGGTACGGTCCCAGCCGGCGTTACTTATGCTGGGAGCGTCTACGCTTTCGTTGCTGGCGTTGTTTCTTGCGACGCTTGAGGCTCTGAGGACGCTTGAGAATGCTCGGTGTCACAAGTTCCTCGTCCTTTCCTTGAAGTTCGAGATTGCTCACAACGACAGCGGGCGCGATGGTCGTGATTGGCAGAAGCCCCGATTCCGCTCCGCAGAAGCCGTTATCGATCTCTGGCGAGTCACCCACCGCGACGATGTTGCTCAGGGACTGTAACGGAGTCCCAACAAAGTTTACGCCCCGTACGCAGACCTCTTTTCCGTTCGGATAGACCAGAGTTGCGTACGCGATGTCTCCGGAGAACGCCTGAAAGTCGTAGTTGGTCGTATCGGTTTCGCCACCGTTTGTTTCGTATACGATCATGCCGAAGGGTTTCTTCTGACGTTTAATCTCTTGGACAAGCTTGGCTTTTAATTTGTCCAGAGGCTGGCCGTTTTTTCCCTCGACGATCGTCACCGCCATACGACTAATCGGACGCTGGTGCTGTTTGGTTCGAGCGTGACCGTTTGACACGTGTCGGCCCTTTTCAAGCGCTGCTCGAGTGGAGAGAAATCCTTTTAAGACACCATCCTCGATAAGTACGGTATCCTGCGCTTTCGCTCCCTCATCATCGTAGACGTATGAGCCGATACATTTTGAACCGTTGTACTCTTTGACCAGAGGATTATCACGTACAGTGATCGGAAGTTTAAATATCTGCTTTCCGCACTGATCTTTAAATGTCTGACCCTCTCCAGCAGAGAGAAGTCTACTTCCCTCCAGTCGGTGACCAACCGCTTCGTGGAAGAGGAGCCCTGCCGGTCCTGGGTAGAGAAGCACCGGCCCCGAAAATGCATGGATCTTCTTGGCGCGGGACACTCTCTGGAGCTGCTCGTACTTCTGGCGAATCATAGCTTTAAATTCGCTCATGCTTGGAAGCTCGGCCTGTGTGCCCACGTTGATGACCACTTCCTGCTCAAGTCGTGAACCCTCTTTGGTGAGGCGATGGAGGTTTGCGCTCAACGAGAACACCTGTGCGTTCTGAACGGTCACCGTGCCCTCGGTGCTCACGAATACTCGGGTCTCCTGGGACACGTCGAACTCAACCCAGCTTCCAGAGAGGCGGGGAAGCTCTGAGAGCCACAGGGATGCCCGCTTGCAGAATTTACCCCACGCCCCATAGTCCACCTCGTCCATTCGAGAGTAGTGACGATACGAGGCTCGCTTAGCCCGTGTGAATGACTTTAGCCCGTTGTTGGGATCCAAGGTTGAGATCCTGCTGGCTTCCTTCTGGTTGTAATCGGCGAGGGCCTCGCGGAACTTACTCTCGAGGAGCTTCCATAGAGTAATGCGCAACCCATCGTAATCTTTATCATCGATAGGCACCGAACTGTGTGAACTGGACTCGAGATCGTCGTCGAGCTCCTTGAGTCCCCCTTCGGTCACCTGATCATATTCGTATGACCCTACGCGAAGATCGCAGTAAACGTTTCGCGATCGATCGGTCTGCGATCGGCACGTCGAGCCACTGCTGGCCCACGTGTTAAACCAGTGGATATCTTTCAACAAAAACGAGCAGTAGTAGGGCTTCGGAAATCCCGGCACACTCATAGCAAGAGCGCGTCGAGCGTCCTTCTTCAAAAGTGGGATAAGCTTTTCAACCGTTGATCGAGTGAGCATAGTTCTAGATTAGGGCACGCAGGGGCAAAGCTCAAATCCGACCGCCCGCAGAAATGCATAATATATTCAGATGCTTGCCAATTAAATTCGCCGCAAAAGAACCCAAAAAAAATTCACTTTTTTGGGGGTCGTTTTAGGTGGATTTAGGGGTGTTTTCCACAGGTTTTCCACAGCCCTGTGGGAAGCGTTTTGGGTGGGTCTTGCAACCCCTGAATACCTGGTTAATCGAACTATCAGGCGTGATTGTTGTGTGGTATATATACTACGCTCGTTTTAACGGATTTTTGGGGTGGCGACGTTCGCTCGCGCCTAGCCTAGTCCTCTTCTGCGCCGCCGAGCCCGTATTCCTTGAGCTTGTAGAGCAGCGTGCGGTGGCTAATTTCAAGAATACGAGCCGCATGGGTTCGGTTGCCGTTAGTCTTGGTGAGAGCGCGAGTGATCAGATCGATCTCGAGAGCGGCGGTCTTCTGTTTAATCGAGAGGTTTGAATCATCCGCCATCACCGCTGGGGCTGTCTCGGCTTTAGACCTTCGCATGTAGTCGGGGAGGGCATCGAGCTCTAAAGCATCGCCCTGCGAGAGCACGAGAGCGCGTTCAAGGCAGTTCTCAAGCTCGCGGGCGTTTCCTCGCCATTCGTAGCTCAAAAAGACCTTCATCACTTCAGGTGGAACGCGTCGTTCCGGTATACCGAGTCGTTTCGAGTGCTTCTTTAAGAAATGCTCAATCAAGATTGGGATATCCTCAGGGCGTTCGCGAAGGGGAGGAAGGTGGATTGCGACTACGTTGAGTCGATAGAAGAGATCCTCCCGGAAGCGACCAGCTTTCACGTCGTCCTCAAGATTCCGAAGAGTAGCTGAGATGACCCGCACATCAATCGGGATGTCGACCTCATCACCGACCCGGCGAATAGTCTGCTCCTGCAGAGAGCGAAGTAGCTTCACCTGTAAGTGGAGTGGTAGCTCACCTATCTCATCAAGAAAGAGAGTGCCACCAGACGCTTCTTCAAAGAGTCCCTTCTTGTCGCGCGTGGCGTCGGTGAATGCGCCCTTCTTGTGCCCAAAGAGCTCCGACTCGATGAGTGTTTCGGGGATCGCTCCACAGTTAATTGCGACAAACGGCTTTCCTTTGCGCGTAGAGCTCTCGTGAATAGCGCGCGAGATAAGCTCTTTTCCGGTGCCCGATTCACCCG